>JAQVKD010000022.1 GCA_028694805.1 Candidatus Dojkabacteria bacterium | reverse complement strand
AGATAATAGTAATTCTGACTTATTTTATCTCTAGTAATATACTTCTTTATTATTCCCTTTCTTTTGGCAGATTCTTTAACTTCTAAAATCTCTATATCCCTTCCAAATTCAGAAAAGATATTATTTCTGTGATATTCAAAAGAAGAAATATAATCAACCTCATAAATACAATAGCAACCTTTATTAGTATCTAAAATATAAAAATTGTCATCTGGGGTTTGTGAAATAACATTGATTACCTCTGCCTTCTCAATATCAGAAGTGTTTTTAAACTTATGTATAAAAGAAAGTAATCCTATACTATCACAATTATTTATCATCTCTATGGCGGAGAGAGAGGGATTTGAACCCCCGATATGGGAAACCCCATATAGAGCATTTCGAGTGCTCCCCTTTCAACCACTCAGGCATCTCTCCAATACAATTATATCCTATTCTACCTCTATTCCAAAGCTATCTAACAAAGAAAGGACTTCTGGCTGTGTAAACTTAGCCTTCTTCAGCTTACAATTAGAAATATCTATATAGAAACTCTTTGCTAATCTAAAATCTGAATTCTCTAAATTACATTTAATAAAATTTGTTTTATTAAAATCTGATTTAGAGAAATTAGAATCCTTAAGATTAGAATTTATAAAAGAACAGTTAAATACCCTATCCTCAGTAAATACACTCCCCTTCATATCTATATTCTCAAATATACAAAATTCTAATTTCGAATTTTCAAAAGATAGTTGAAGTAAGAATTCGTTTATTTTAGAAAAAATAATTCCTAAGAAATTACAATGATCAAAAAAATTTTGATTAAAAGTGCAATTATCAAAATTAACATTTGAAAAAGAACATCTTTCAAACCTACAATCAACAAAAGAAGCTCCAGAAAAATTAAAATCTGAGAAGTTTAGATTAATAAACTCACAGCTATTAAACTCTTTATCTATACAGCTATCCTTAAACGGAAAATCTTCCTTAAAAACTTCTGAAATAAAAGAATCTTTATTCATTTAAACCTTTTCTAGAGGTATATACTCTCCAAAACTGATCTTCTCTAACCTATTCTGTTTCTTTATATCTTTATATAAAACATACTCCTGTAACAATAAAAATAATGGTAACCTATCCTGCTCATCCAAAAGCATTATCAAACTAGTAGGAAATCTTAATTTTGTATTAACAATTAAGAAGTTTTGATCTTTTCTTTTGGTAAAGTAGAAATTATCAAACATATACCACTCATAAAGTTTATTATTAAAATCTATACCTCTAGCAGTGATCTTATGCTTCACTTTCATAGGTTTGGTGGAAAAAACTACATAAAGGAAGAAAAGAAAAGATATTAAGGCCGCCATTAAGAAATATTTATGCAAAATTGCCAAGAAAAGTATCAACACTAAGGAAATTGCAATGATAACGATAAAGGATTTATCATTAAAAGAGTATTCATACCTATCAGGAGCTTCCCATTCAAAAAGTTTTATATTCTGCACAACCTTCTTCGGCTGTGAGGAGTTCTCCTCTAATTTAACATTCTCCTCTATAATATCTTCTCTCTTCCTATTCTTCTGCTCTTCTATCGCCTCTTTCTTTAACTTCTTTAATTGCTCTTCTTTCTTTTTTAAAGCCATCTCTCCAGAGATAATCTCTGCGATCTTGCTCAGATCACTATTAATATTTTTTTCTTTTGACATAGTTAATCATATAATAAAGAATAAGATAATAACAATACCAAATATTCCTAAACCGTAATAGATGTTAAGTATATGTAAGAAATTAAGGGTAAAAACACTCAGAACACCTACTGTAAAGATAATACCGAATTTAAGTGATTTATAGAAAAGTACCTTATCTAAAGTCTTTTTTAAGAAAAATTTTGAGATAAGAACAAAAATTGTAGACACAAGGTTTATTAATATTACAGATGTAAAAAATATTAGAACAATGACATTTTGCCAATTTATAGAACCATCAGAAGTGTATGGAAGGAAAGTTTGAATATTGAATAAGTAATACAAAATTATTACAGAAATTAAAATCAATAGATTTTGGCCCAAAAGTAATTTCATAATTTCTAAAATATAGGACTTACCTACCCTTTTTAGGTCTTCTATCCTCTTATATTAAATTAATCATTATCTTTCTATGAATATTTTAATTATAGAGGAAAGTATGACAATATCCCAGTTGATTAGAAGGTCTTTAGAAATACAGGGTTTTACAATTTCTTTAGATAATAGCAATTTCTACAATAAGTCTTTCATAAAAAGATCTGTATTTGATGTGGTAGTGATTAATACAAATCTTCCTAATAATAAAAGTATAGAGATTTTAAGAAAAATTAGGAGTTATGATAAAAATATTAAAATTCTTGGGTTATGTAGCCATGGTGGATGGAAGGATAAGGTAAGTTTTCTAAAAAATGGTGCAGATGATGTTGTGTCCTACCCTTTTCCTATACAAGAATTAATCGAGAGAATAAATTCTTTGGAAAGAAGACCTAAATCATATATGGATAGTAATCTATATATTGGCAATTACTGTTTAGATAAAGATAATTTAACGATAACTAATGAGAATAAGGATATAAAATTAAGGAAGAAAGAGTATGATTTGTTAGAATACTTAGTTAAGAATAAAGAGAGAACTGTTAGCAGATGTGAACTATTAGATCACGTATGGGATTATAGGGAGTATGTTGGATCTAATACAATAGATGTACATATAAAGAGAATACGAGATAAACTAGATAATAAAAATCTAATAAGGACCATACATGGAAAAGGTTATAAAATAGTAGACTACAAAAACTCTAAAGCATCATAGGCATAACAAGATGGATGAAATTTTCATCATCTTTAACTTTAAAGACACCAGGTTTAACAGCCTCAGAACATTCAAATACTATATCTTCTGATTGTAGATGATTTAAAACATCTGTTAATAATCTAGAGCTGAATGCAATTTTTAAATTCTCTCCATCAATCTCTCCATTAAATGTACTTTGATTACTACCAACATCTGATTGTGATGCTGACATAGTAACTGCATTATCTTTACTATTGATATCTAAAATAACTTTATTCCCTAGTACTGATCTAGCAATAATATTGGTAACTTTCAAAGAATCCAGGAATTCACTTCTTTTAACACTACACTGAGTATTGAAACCTGTTGGGATAATAGGTCTATATTCTGGAAAATCCCCATCAATTAATCTAGATGTTAAATCTATATCTCCTACTCTAAATAAGACCTGATTTCTATCTTTTATTAAATAAAGTTCTACAACAGAACCATCTTCTGTTAATTCTGAAATAATAAAAGATAACTCTTGCATAGCTTTAACAGGAATTAATAAAGATTTAGATTCTTCACTACCAGAGTCTAAATCAATAGTTTGTCTTGATAATCTTAAACCATCAGTTCCTACAAAATTAACTTTAGAGTTATCTATTTCCATCAATATGCCTGCTAAGACGGGTTTAATATTATCAGTAGCAGCAGCAAAAGCTACTCTATTAATAGATTTTGTAAGATCTTCACTATTAATTTTTAATAATGGAGTTTCTTTATCAATGGTTACAATCTCAGGATAATCATCTACAGGTATAGTATTAAACTCTGCACTATTATTAACTGTAGATATTTTAAATTTTTGTCCATCTAATTCAACATCGATCTTCTCATTTGGTATAGAATTAATAAATTCCGATAACTGTTTTGCAGGAACAGTGATTTTACCTTCTGATTGAATGTCAGCGCCTATCCATGTACTTATACCTAACTCTAAATCAGTTGCAGTTATAAGTAACTTCCCTTTACTTGTCTCGAATTTAACATTATTTAAAATAGGTAGTCCTGGTTTACTGCTAACTACTCTACTAACAATGTTTAAATACTTCGAAAAAGTATCTTGATTACATGAGAATTTCATATCTTATTATATAAATATTAAGTATAGGCAGTACTTAGATTATTCCATTATATGATAATTCCATAGAGGTGTGTAGTGTTTTTTATATAATTTTACTGTTTTATTAATTTTTATTTTTTATAAAATTCTTCTTAGTAATAATAATATATATGGATATGTTGATATCTATATATCCATATTAAAAATATTCTTTATCTATAAATATATTATTAATAATTTTTCTTGTGGATACTCTACTTGAAGTTTTTACTTTAAAAAACTATAAAAGCCTTTATTATAAGAATTTCTTTTTGTGGAAAATTTTTGTGTGTAAAAATGGATAATTAAGGATATCTTGTGTATACTTTTTTAATTAAAAAGGTTGATATAAAGGCAAAAGTAATTAATTAACTATTAAATCAATGTGAGTAACTCAAAGGTTATCAGAAAATATCATAAGGATATTCACATACTTATCCACACTATTGAACTAAATATCTCTTACAACTTTCTATTTTTTCTTTAAACCTACTATCATCTTCTATCATCTTTGAGATCTTTTCACATGCATGCAGTACTGTTGTATGATCTTTTCTGTTAACCTCTCTTGCAACTTTTTCTAAAGGTAATTCTAATTCATTTCTTAATATATACATAACAACCTGTCTTGATAAAGCTACATATGCTGTTCTTCTGTTACCTTTTATTTCTGTTGGTTTAACTTCGAAAACTTCAGATACTGATGTAATTACTTTTTTAGGAGTTATCTTTTTCCTTTTGCTGGCTATATCTACTTGTAAAATCTTTGCAGCCTCTTCATATGTTGGGAGATCCCCTAATCTTACTAATGAAAGTATCTTATTTAATGCTCCTTCCAATTCTCTTACATTACTCTCTATATTTTTTGCAATTAAATCTAAATATTCATTAGGAATCTGTATATTTTTTTCTTCTAGAACTTGTTGAAGTATAGCCATACGTGTTTCATAGTCTGGAACTCCAATATCTGCAACCATACCTCCTTCAAATCTAGACCTTAATCTATCAGTTAAATTCTTTATTTCACTTGGAGGTCTATCTGCAGCTAACACAATCTGTTTATTTGCTTGGTAAAGTGTATTAAATGTATGGAAAAGAGCTTCTTGTGTTTTAGGATATGTCTCAACAAATTGAATATCATCAATTATTAATAGATCAACCTTCCTATATTTTTCTCTAAAGCTCTGTTCCTTCTTTGATCTTATACTTGTAATCATTTCATTAAGAAATTGTTCTATAGAGACATATACAACCTGTTTATTAGGATCATTTTTAATTACCTCATTTCCAATTGCCTGCATAAGGTGAGTTTTTCCAACACCAGTATTTCCATAGAAAAATACTGGATTATACAAAGTTCCAAGCTCTTTACTTGATGCTCTTGCCACAGCTTCTGCTAATCGATTATGTGAGCCAACAACAAATGTATCGAATGTATATTTAGGATTAATCTGTGCTCTATTAATTGCATTTTCTCTTAAAGTTTTCTCATTTTCTAAATCGGTAAAAAGGTTTTTCTCTCCACTCTTCTTTTCATTCTCTTTCCTACTATCAACATATTCATATTTAGGCCTATCTCCCTTCTCTTCTTCTCTAGTATTTACATTTACCATGAAGTTTGTTCCTGTAGCTTGTTGTAGACACTCTTTTAAAGTTTGTAAGTATTCATTTATGATTGTTGTCTTTTGTAGATTGTTTTGGCATGAAAAATCAACAACTCCATTTGAAATATTCTCTATATATGTGTTTGTAAACCAGGTTTTGAAATTTCTGTCACTAATTTTTAGTCTGACAAGCTCTTTAACAGCTCTCCATGTATCATCTGGATCAAATGTTGTGGATTCTGAAATTGATGAAGTAGAAATACTTTGTTGTGGAAGATCTTTTTTGTAATTTTCAAAATCGACTTTGTCCATAAAGTTGTATTACATAAATTTTTAAAATTTGGGGCAGTCATAGTCGGTTGGGACTACTCCATCATTATATACATATTTTTTAATTTGTGGATAGTTTTTTATAAATATTTATAAAGATATTTGAATGATAGGATTTTTAATATCTAAAAAAGTGGATAGTTTTTCAGATGCAATTTTAGGTCTGTCTTAGGTCCGACCCAATTTATCAATCCCGACCTTCTGTTAAGCTTGTAGTAACAATGTCAAACGATCTGATTGTATAGCAAGAACATTAGTTTAAGACGACCTCTAAACAGCCTTTTTCTTCTGATAAAGGTTTGAGTTTGTTGTAAAAAGCCTGTGAGCTTGTTGTTTTATATGTTTGAGATAGGGTCGTATCTAGGCCCGACCCTCAAATTTATTTGCCAATATCCCTTTATTTATATATAATTACTCCGTATGAAAAGAACATATCAACCTAAAAATTTAAAAAGGATCAGAAAATTTGGTTTTAGAGCAAGAAATAAGACTAAAGGTGGAAAAAGGGTCCTAAAGAGTAGAAGAGCAAAAGGAAGGCAAAGTCTTTCTGCAAGTGAAGAGTATAAAATGCTAAGGAAAAAACCTAAATCTCAGAAGAGATAGTATATAATAGAGTATGTTGCAAAAGAGATACAGGTTACCATCAAATCTATTCAAGTATATATATGAGAAAGGTGAGAAATACCGAAGCAATATCGGTATGTTAGTTGTTACTCCCTACTCTACAGAAATTACTCCTAAGTTTGGATTTGTAGTCAGTAAAAAAGTTGGAAATGCTCCACAGAGACATAGGATGACGCGATTATTAAGAGTAATTACTCAGGAATCTATAAAAGAATTTGAGTTGAATGATAATGGATATATATATGAATATGTTGCTTTTGAATACTGTGATAACTATCAAACTTTAAAAGACTCTTTTCAAGAATTATTAAAGAAAGCTCAAAATGAAAAAAATATTTCTATGGCTGATTAAAATATACCAAAAGACACTATCTTTAGATCACGGATATTTAGGAAAAGTATTTCCTAATTGGCGTAATTGTAAATTTACTCCAACATGTTCTGAATATATGTATAAATCTGTAGATAGATTCGGAGTTTTTAGAGGTGGATTGTTAGGAATTAGGAGATTGGTTAGATGTAATCCATGGGCAGTACCAGGTCAATATGATCCAGTTCCAGATTCTCTGCAAAGAAATTAAATTTAGGGTATAATCCAAAAGTTTATCCAGGAGATATTTTATGGGAGATTTTTTTAATACAATTTTAACGTATCCAATATTGAACTTAATGGTTGTCTTATACCATGTTTTGTTTGATAATCTAGGTTTAGCAATTATAGCCATTGCTGTTATCTCTAGGCTTGCACTTATTCCTCTTACTAAACAGCAAACAGAGATGACTAGAAAAATGTCTCAATTAAAACCAGAACTTGATAAATTGCAGAAGAAATATGCAAGCAACCCTCAGAAATTAAGTGAAGAGCAGATGAAACTTTATAAGAAGGTCGGTTATAACCCTCTAGGTTGTATAGGAAGTATGATTCCTCAGCTTATTATATTATCGGTATTAATAGGGGTTGTAAGAGCTTTAACGAATAATAACTTCGAGGGTTTATATGATTTTGTTAAGAATTGGGCATTCCCAGACGGGAATATCTTTATAAACACTAGGTTCTTATTCTGGGATTTGGCAAGACAGTTCAAAGTAAATTCTGAGGGAGTAGATTTTTCTTCTATCAAAGAATTTTATAATAATTCCCCAAAAGAAATCCTACGTCTTGCACAAGAAGGCATTATAAATAATGATCAACTAAGTCTTTTTTATAAATTAGGAATCGCTGATCAATATGGTTATACTTCAATATTTTCAATACTGTATTTAATTCTTGCCGTAGTTGTCGGTTTAATCCAGTTTGTGACAACAAAATTAACAACAATACTACAAAATCCAGAATCTATTAATCAGAAAAAGAAAAAAGATAAAAAGAAAACGAATGAGCCAAACATGGAAGCTATGCAACAAAATATGCAAGGATCTATGATGATTATGTTTCCTATCATGACCATATTTATATCTATAAGTGCACCAGCGGCATTGGGAATATATTGGATAGTGCAATCAATTATGGTAATAGCTCAGTATTTCATTCTTGATTTTGATAGAAGTAAGAAAGGTGTACAAAACCTATTTACTCAAATGAAGGGTAAACTTTCTAAGAAATAAAATTTTATAAATAAATATTATGGATAAAAAAGATTTAGCTAAAATCGTTGATAGAGAGATAAGCAAATTTATTGCCCTCTCTGGTGTTACTGCTACCTATGACTATAATATAGAAGAGGTAGATGGTGTAATGAATGTAAATGTCTCTTTTGAGGGAGAAAATTTGGGATATATGATAGGTAACCATGGAAGACACTTAGATTCTTTACAGTATATTTTGCAGTTAATGATTAGAAGAGCTACAGGTGAAGATGATTTTGATTTTAGGTTAACATTAGATGTCTCTGATTATAGGAAGGAAAGAGATGTTAAGATTGAGCAGATAGCTTTACAAAAAGCAGATGATGCTAGAATTTTAGGAGAATCTATAGATCTTCCACCAATGAAACCATATGATAGAAGAGTTGTGCATATGACTTTACAGAAATTTGATGATCTTAAGACAGAGAGCTATGGTGAGGGAAGAGATAGATATGTAAGAATTACTCCTATAGGAGAAGAAGATCTTGGGGTTATATCAGAGGAAACTGTAGATACAGATCAAAAATCAGAAGAGGAAGAGTAAAAATTCTGATACAATATATTGTGAAAATATCTCAAGTATTTAAGAAATATTGGAATATTGTAATATCTGTGGGGTTAGTAATCCCTTTAATAGCTATTGCATCGGAGAATTTTACAAAAGCGATTATTATTCTCATCATTATAGTGATATGGAATATATTAGGGATTCTATTTAGAAATTTTTTAAAAGCATCTTTTCTTTGTTTACTAATATTTCTTCCATTTAATATTACATATCAACTGCAGATAGGAAATCTCGGCCCAAGTTTAATGGATTCTTTTGTAAATGGTATTACAGTAAATTATTTAATTCCTACCCTTTCGATTGTTGATCTTTTAGTATTCCTTCTTTTATCATCATTAATATTTACTAATAGTATTAATTTGAAGAAGAGAGGTTTTTCTTTTGAGAACATTTTTATATTATTTGCTGTTTTTTTAATACTTCAGAACTTCTTTATGGGGATTTCTTTAACAGTTTTTAATTCTATACGGCTCCTTCTTTATATTTTTACTTTTTATAGTCTTAAGAAAAATATTAAGGACATTTTAAGTAATAGAATTTTATCTATTATTCTTATTATCTCAATCTTATCTGTACTATTCCAAGGAGTAATAGCCCTACTCCAGTTCTCAGGAGGTTCTTCAGTTGGATTATCTTTTCTTGGGGAATCAAATGTAGTTAATGGGATGATAGGGTCTAGTTTCTTAGAATTAAATAATGCACTCTATCTTAGAGGTTATGGAACTTTTCCTCATCCAAATGTCTTAGGTGGTTGGTTGATATTTAATATGCTTTTAGGTTGGTATCTGTTTGATAGTATGAAGAGAAAAAGAGATTACTCTATTCTTTTAATGGTTGTATCTTCTCTAGTGTTAGTATTAACTTTCTCAAGAATCTCTTGGTTGGTTTGTGGGATTATTTGGTTAGCTTTTATTATTAAAACGTTTATAAGTAAAAGAGGTAGAATTTTTACATTAATTCCCTTACTCTCTGAGAGAGTTTTGAATTTGTTTAATGGTGGGGATACTAGTTGGAGTGACAGATTGAATCTTATGAAATCATCTTTCTATATTATTAAAAATAATTTTCTTTTTGGTGTAGGTTTAGGAAATTTTACTAATAATATGGATGATACAGTACCTATTACTTCTAATGGAATATTACTATTGCAGCCTGTTCATAATATCTTTTTGTTAATGTTTTCAGAGTTAGGATTAATAGGTAGCGGATTCTTTTGTACTCTACTCTATTTCTTTTTAAAGAATAGAGAGTGGAATTTAAGATTTATATTGTCTTTAGTTTCAATATTTATTATTGGTATGTTTGATCATTATATGTTTAGTTTACCTCAGGGATTGGGGTTGTTTTTTTTGATGATTACATTATAGA
>JAQVKD010000021.1:5825-10623 GCA_028694805.1 Candidatus Dojkabacteria bacterium | reverse complement strand
AGGTTCTTCTTTATTAGATTTGCACCAGAGAATCATGATAGAGAGTTTAATTGGGATGATTTAATTACCACAAATAATAATGAATTGGTTGCTAATATTGGTAATTTCATAAATAGGACTCTTACTTTTACATACACAAAATTTGATAAAAAGGTTCCTGATGGGAAGTTTGATCCTGAGGTTAGAAAAGAGATAGATAATACCTTTAAGGAGGTAGGAAAGTATGTAGAGGAGGTTAAGTTGACAAAGGCTTTAGAAAGGGTTTTAGAGTTAGGTAGTTTCGCAAATAAATATTTTAATGATAGAGCTCCTTGGGTTGATGTTAAAGATGATATTGATAGAGCTAAGGATACCTTGTTTAATGCTATACAGTTAGTTAATGCTTTAAGGTTATTATTAAGGCCTTTTACCCCTTTTGGTTGTAAGAAATTAAATGAGTTATTGAATATTAAGGATGAATTTGATGCTAATGATGTGTTATTAGATAATGGTATTGTAGAGGAGAATATAGATACATGGATTTATGAACCAATAGAGAGTGGTAAAGAGTTAGAAGAGCCAGAGATTCTTTGGAAGAAGATAGAGTAATTGTCCCATAGTTTACTATTTGTGTTACTTTTGTTAAAATAACAAGCTTTCTTAAAATTCTTTTTATTTCTAGTTTAATAACTAGAGAAAGGAGGCACACATGAGGGGTGGGGGAACTTTTCAAGGCTTCTTGGAAGAAATATAAAACAGTGATTAGTGATTATCGTCAATTAAATATTTCTTTCCCCACCTCTCTAAGATTTTTCAATAAATATAGTGTTTACTATTTACAAATTCCTAACTATTTGTTAATATAACAAACCTGAAAAGGCACAGAGCATCTGGCGTATGCCAATCAACTCCCTACCGAAAGGAGGGTAGAAATGACCGAAAGTGGGGTTCTCTTTAGGGGAGCTAGCCTCTGAGGTTTGCTTGTATGATGTGTCTGTGGGACGAGTTGGAAAGATTGTGGAGCAAATACATAGGGCGTATATGTTAACCTCACCCTTCCACTGTTTTTCTTTCTAACTCGTCCGTCTTTTTTCTATATGATAATCTGTTGTTCCATTAATGTACCTTTAGCTAATTCTAGCTTTACTAACTCTTGCCATACAGCTTCAGTTATAAAAGGTATAAAAGGATGCATAATCTTTAAATTCTCTTTAAGAATATAAAGAAGCTCTGATAATCTCTCTATTCTAATATCACTACCAATATCTTTATCCTGTATTTCATTTTTAATTTCCTCTATCCATACATCACACAATGTATGCCAGAAGAATTCTCTAATAGCCTCTGCACCAAGATTAAATTGGAACTTATCTAAATATTTAGAAACATTAGAAATATGTTCTTTAGTTTGTTTAATTCTATCTAGGTTCTCATCTACACTATGATCAGTAATACTAGATATTTCTGACTCATCTATATTCATAATGATAAATCTACTAGCATTCCATATCTTATTAACAAAATTCCTATTCCCCTTAATCTTTTCTTCCCTTAAAGGAGCATTACTACCAGGTAATGCATCTGAGTAATACCACAACCTTAAAGCATCCGCCCCATACTTATCAAAAATATACTGAGGCTCTACACCATTCCCCTTACTCTTTGACATCTTAGAACCATCTGGAGCAAGAATCATACCTGTTAAGAATATTTTAGAGAATGGGACTTCATTAGTTCTATACAACCCCATCATTATCATCCTAGATGACCACCAGAAAAGTATATCTCTTGCATGAATCATCATTTGGGTAGGGTAGTATTTCTTAAAATCTTCACCATCAGGACCACCCAATGTAGAAAATGGCCATTGACCAGAACTAAACCATGTATCAAACATATCCGTTTCAGCCTCCCACTCTCCACTATCATCTGGAGCATTCTCTCCTAAATATATCTCTCCACCATCTTCATCATATTTCTTTTTACCTCCCTTATACCATACTGGTATCCTTTGTCCCCACCAAAGCTGTCTTGATATACACCATGGTTGAATATTCTCATAGAAATGCTCTAATGCTCTCTGTTGACCCTCTGGTATTACAGATACATTATCCTTCTTTAATTCTTCTAAGGATCTTTGGGCTAATCCAGAGACATCTACATACCACTGATTAGATATTATTGGTTCTATAGCTGTTCTACATCTTTCACATACAGCCACCTCATGTTTAATATTCTCTATCTTTTCTAGTAATCCTAATTCATCTAATTCTGCACATAGTTTTTTAGAACATTCTACTGTTTCTAGACCGATAAATCTTTCAGGTATTTCTCCTGTCATTTTACCTTCTTCATCTATTACATTGATTACTTCAAGTTCATGTTTCTGACCTAAATCAAAATCGACAGGGGAATGGGCTGGTGTAACTTTAACAGCACCCGTACCTTTTTCCATATCAACTTCTTCATCTGCGATTATTGGTATCTCTCTATTAGCGATTGGTAACATTAATTTCTTACCAATATATTCCTTATATCTCTCATCGTTGGGGTTTACAGCAACTGCAGTATCACCAAGCATTGTTTCTGGTCTTGTAGTTGCTACTGTAATATACCCATCTTCATCTACAAATGGATATCTAATATATGCAAATATTCCTCTTCTTTCTTCATGTTCTGTATCTATATCTGCTAATGCAGTTTTACAGTATGGACATTGATTTATTATCCTTTTATCTCTATACGCCAATCCATCTTCATACATTTTATAGAAAGTTTCATACACTATCTTTGTTAATCTAGGATCTAATGTAAAAAACTCTCTACTGTAATCTGCACTTAAACCGATATTTTTTTCCTGCTCTCTAGCGTTAGATGCATTTGTTATGCAAAATTCATAGCATTGTTTGTAAAATTCTTCTCTACCTAAATCCCATTTACTTGTTCCTTCTGATTCTAATTTTTTAGTAAATGCAGTTTCTGTTTGTATACCTGCATGATCTTTACCAGGAAGTAGTAGAGTAGGGTGTCCTGTCATTCTCATATATCTTCCAATTGCATCATGGAATGAGTATCCACACATATGTCCTAAGTGTAGATTACCATTCGCATTTGGTGGCGGGAGAGTTATAGTGAATGGCTTTTTAACAGAGTATCCATTCTCTTTAAGGTATTTATCCATATTATCTGGATTAAATAGGCCTGTTTCTTCCCATTTCCTATATATTTCTTTTTCAATATTGCTTTCGTATGCTTTTGATAAATCTTTCATTTATATATGTTTAACAATGAAATACTGATTGTATTATATCAGTATAAAGGGCTTTTTTAAAAGGAAGTTTTAAGAATTGCCGTTTGCTGGATTATTTTTAATCTGTTGTGCAAGACTACGATAACTATCTATAGTCATTTTCTGTTCTTTCTTCTTCTGTTCTAATTCCTTCCTTATTTTCCCAACTTTATCCAGAAATTTCAAAGTTTCAAAAAATGTTTGTAATTCTCCTTCAGAAAAAACTTTTAAGGATTCTTCATAATTAACGTAATTCCTCTTGTCATCTATATCGAAGCCTCGTGAGTGACCCAATGCTATCCCATATTTGGATACGTGAACACCTCCTTGATTATTGACTAGGTATTGCAATAATGTTTTACCTTGTGACGATGTACCATCTTCTATTTTTTTAGCGATTTCTTTTATATTATCATTCAATTCTACACCTTTAGAATTCTCTAATAATTGCTCATAAATAAGTCCCTGCCACTGCACAGCAAAAAGACTTGTGGTAAATATCTTGTTCCCATTCTTGTCTAGGCTCTCTTTAAAAGCGTCTGGAAATTCCTCCACCAACATATTTCCAATTTCTAAATTTTCTCGCTCTCTTTCAGTCAAACCTGTCTCGTGTTCTTTTTGTAAAGTGCTCTCTCTTAATAGCGCAACATCCCTTCCTTCATTTTTTTCAACATACGCAACATCTTCCGCTTCCTTAGAGTCGTTAATTTGAGAAAACTCATTATGAAATTGCTGTAAAGAGGGGGCCTCTTCTCCAATTGAGCCATTCCCATTCGGTATATTATCCATTATTTCTACCAATTTTAATTTATCTACACACAGACTATCACCAAAGCATTTAAAGTGTCAACTCTTACAACCTCCCTTACAAAAAATCCTTAAATATGGTATTATTACTAACTTCAAAAGCCCATCTCCACCTTTTGACTCTTAAAAATAAATGTATAATGGAATACATTTACAAAGAAACATGCACCATATATAGAACATGTTTCAAAATTAATATTTAAAAATTAAAATAATAGAAAAACAAATGAATAATAGAAAAACAAACGAAGAACTTAAATTATGTACACTATCAGGAACAAGTGAAGTAGGAAGAAACTCAAATTTCATAGAATACGGAAACGAAATACTCATGATAGATGCAGGATACTCATTCCCAGGACAAGAAATGTATGGAATAGACTATCTAATACCAAATATAAGTTACTTAAAAAGAAATAAATTAAAAATTAAGGGTATAGTAATAACCCACGGTCACTTAGACCATATAGGGGCATTACGATATATATTACCCGAATTAGACTATCCAACCATATATGCTGGAGGATTTGCTAAAGCATTAATAAAGGCAAAACTTAAAGAACATGGTATGGATAAGAAAGTTAAGATTATAGATGTTGGAAGAAAAACAACCATAATAATTGGGAAATACTTCAGAACAACATTTATAGGTATAAATCATAGCATCCCAGATGCATACTCCGTATTTATAGAAACTCCAAGAGGAAACATATTTTTCTCTGG
>JAQVKD010000021.1:3570-5725 GCA_028694805.1 Candidatus Dojkabacteria bacterium | reverse complement strand
ATGACAGACAGATTAATTGCCCTAGGTGCAGATTTAGTAAAGGATTCTAAAGATAATAAAATACACTCAACAGGACATGCATATATAGAAGATATGAAAATGATGTATGAGATGATTCAACCAAAAACAGTAATGCCTATACATGGTCCATTAACTTTCAGATATTTTAATAAACAGAACTATGTTAGTTGGGGGATGAAAGAAGATAATGTCTTCCTCACAGAAGATGGTCAAACTTGGATATACAATGGAAATTTCTGGAAAAAAGGAAAGAAGATTGAATCTAAGCCAATATTAATAGATGGGCTTGGAGTAGGAGATACAGGAGATATTGTTTTGAGAGATAGACAACAATTAGCAGAATTTGGAATATTTTCTGTAGTATTAAATTTAAGCTCTAAGAACAAGCAAATTATCGGAAAGCCCCGATTTATTTCTCGTGGATTTATATATATGAAAAAATCATTTTCTCTACTCCAAGAATTAGAAAACATCGTAAAAGATACACATAGGGAATGGTTGCAGAAGTCTCAAAAGGATAAAAAATATGTAATTAAAGATCTACAAAAAGAAATAGAGTCTAGACTATCAAAATATATTTTCAAAAAGACAGAAAGAGAACCGATTGTTCTTGTTACAACAATATAGCATCTATAAAAATATATGATATACTTTTACTACGATGTTTAATCTGCCTTTTAATAAAAAAACTGCTCCAGAAAACCTCATCGAAAATAGCAGTAATTGTATTGTTCTTGATATTGGTACAGAAGTACTAAAGGGAATGCTTTTCTCTATGGATAGTCTTGGTGTGAATGTTAAAAGAATTTCCAGAATACACCAGCAAGAACATGCAATGAAATCTGGCATTATCAGAAATCTAGATACAGTATTAGAGAATTGTAAATTATGTGTAGAGGAATTGACCGATGATATTCCAGAAGAACAAATACCAAAATATGTAATCATGGGTATAGCAGGAGAGTATGTCCAAGGTGTTTCAATAGTAGTAAACTACCAAAGAGAAGAAAATTACCAATTGGAAGTTACTGAAAAAGAAGAAGAAAGAATAATCTCAAAGGTTAAATCTAAGATAGAGGAGGGAGGTAAACAAGATTTAAGTCAGAGAATTGGTTTACAGTATGAAGATATAGATATATTACATATCACAGCGACAGGGACAGAAATTGGAGGTATGCCAGTAAATAGTCTAGTTGGATATACAGGGAAGGATGTTAAATTACACTTCTATGCATCATTTGCCCCTAAGACATATGTTGAGGCACTTAAGAAGGTTGCTGATTCTTTGAACCTAAATCTCCTTGGCATAGTATCTCAACCATTTGCAGTAGCAAGAGCATTCTCGGGATCCTCAGATTCTGATTTCAATGCCATATTTATAGATATCGGTGGTGGTACTACAGATATCGCAGTAGTAGAAAAGGGGAATATTACAGAAACTAAAATGTTTGGATTTGGTGGTAGAGTATTTACCAAAGAAATTTCAAAGCTACTTAATTCTGATTACAGACACGCTGAACAACAAAAGATTAAATACACAGAAAAAGAATTAACTAAAGATCTCTCACAGAAAATTCAAAAAATCTCTTACAATACAGCTAAGTTATGGATGAAAACACTGAAAGCTGCATTAGACTCCTGCGATGATGTAGATGTATTTCCTTCACAAATCTATTTATGTGGTGGAGGATCTTTACTTCCAGAGATAAAAGAGGTTATGATAGAATTCCCATGGAAACAACTACTACCTTTTCCACTAGTACCACAAATAAAAATATTTAAACCTGAATTACTTTCTAATATAAATGATAGTAGTGGTAAATTAAAACATGTGTATGATATTACACCTGCATCTCTTGCTAAATTCGCTTATGATCAAGAGATGGAGAAAATGGGTATAAATATAGTTGGAGGAAATTAATATGGATGAAAAAATAGATAAAATTGTAGTTAAATCAACAGATGAACTAATAGATGTAGTTCATAAAATTTCTACAGCACAATCTAAAAAGATCTTAGTAACCTTTATAGATAACTCAGATATTCTTATCAGTTCTATTAACTTAAAAGTCTTACTGGATAGTGCAGATGAAAAAAGTTCCTACTTAATTCTTCAGATTCCTAATAACGTAAC
>JAQVKD010000021.1:0-3470 GCA_028694805.1 Candidatus Dojkabacteria bacterium | reverse complement strand
TATGTAAAAGTTACTATTTTCATAGAATCTAAGCCTGTTGAAGTTGAAAAGGTTTTTACAGGTAGCGAAAATATAAATGAGATAGATTTTGAGAACAGTTTAATTCCAATAAAAACTGAAAGTGTTACAAAGAGTGTTTCAGATGTTGTTGATGCAACAGGTACAGCATATAGAGGGGAAAAGGCTACGGGAAATGTTACAGTTTTCTACATTGTTGCTGGAGATTGTACAGATGATACACCAACAATTAATCTTACAGAAGGTCATAAAATAACTACAGATGGAGGAACTTTTGTATTAACAGGAAGTGTGTCAGTAACATGTACTAGCTCATTCGGGGTAGTTGGAGTAGAGGCAGTAAATGTAGGAGAAGAATATAATCTGGCTGCAGGGAAAAATTTTAGTATTGATGGTTATGACTCGGAGGTTTATGCAAGAAATTCTTCGGCTTTTACTGGTGGTTCTAAAGAATCATATACTGTGCTGTCTAAGAGCGATGTTGATACAAAAGTTGAAGAATTAACTAAGATAGCTACTGAAGAAGCAGAGAATTCTCTAACAGATATTGGTAGTGGTTGGCAAATTATAGAAAATACAATAGAGAGTGAAGTAAAGGAGGGGAGTATGAAGACTGCTGTAGCAATTGGTTCTGAGGCTACTTCTTCCGATATTTCATTAGAGGTTGTTTCTTCAGCTACATATTACTATACTGCAGGGGTTGATGAAGGTCTAAACGAATTACTTACAGAAGCTGCTATGAATCAAAATCTTTTTGAGAGTAGTGACGGTTTGGAATTAACACTAACTGGAGACATAGAGAAGAATTTAGAAGTTGAAGACAATGATGGTGATATAAAAATTACTTTGACTGCATCTAGTTCTGTAGAACCCGATGTTAACCGGGAAGATTTAATTAATGAATTAAGAGGTATGAAATGGGATAACGGTATTGAGTATGTAAAAAATTTAACATATACATCTGGCAGAGATCCCGTTATAGTCTTCAATCCCGAGAATTTCCCAGAAAAGCTTAGATATTTCCCAACAAGACAGGGTAGGATAGATGTTAAAATTGAAAAAGAGACTGTAGAAAATTAGTAATGGTATTCAAAAAACACCGTTTTCTTGATAGAATATGCATGTTATGTACCCGTAGCTCAATAGGATAGAGCAATTGCCTTCTAAGCAGTAGGTTGTCGGTTCGATTCCGGCCGGGTACGCCATATACAGGAGAGGTGCCTGAGTGGTCGAAAGGAAACGCTTGGAAAGCGTTCGTACGGGTCAAACTGTACCGCAGGTTCGAATCCTGTCCTCTCCGCCATACCACTAATTTATAAAATTCTTCTTTAAATACATTTCTCTATATATTAAACTTATATATTCCTAATAATCTAAGCCCTAAATATTTGAAATCTAAACTGTCCGCCAAAAATAGAAAGAAACTAAAATGGTATATTCTAACTCCAATAATAATAGGAAGTTTAATAGTAATATCTATAATCTCCATAATTCTTTTCACTAAACTATCCTTAAAGATATCCTCTTCCTCAATCAATACCTCTGAAGAATTCTGTCTAGAGGGAAATTTCATATTCCCAACTCTCTACAAATTCAATTCAGATATTCCTGCGATTAAGGAAATTAAAGATAAGATAGTAATATTTAATAAATTCACAATATTTGCAAAACAAATATGTTTTACACCTACAGAACTACTACCAGAATCTAATCAATACCCCTTAACAATTACATATTTTGATAATATTGATTTACCTATATTCCAAAAAGAAATACTACTAAGTACAGAGGAATACCCAGAAGTATCTAGAGCCATATTTACAGAAAAGATTAATAAAAATGATGTTTTAATATATCAACTTGATGGTACGAACAATTTCCTTGAATATCAAATTGGAACAGGAGAAATATTTACAAATTGTACTAAAGAGGACGATATTTTAATTTGTGATATTACATCTTTAAATCTAAACACGGGAGAGGAGTATGAACTATCTCTAATATCCAAATACGATGGTGAGATTCTAGATATTCTAGATCAAAAAATTATATCTGTACTAACATCAGTTAAAATAGTAGATAGCAGTATTGAAGAAGATGAAGTTCTTACAAACCCTGATTTAGAGAAAATAGAGTTAGAGACTAATAAAGAGATTACAGATTCGTATGTAGTATCTTTGGAAGATAGCAATAGTAATGAAGTAGAGATAGAAGTTGCAATAGAGAGGGATAGTATAAAAATATCTCTTAAAGAAGAATTAAAACAGAATACAGAATATTTATTAACTGTATCAGGTCTAACTGGTTTAGATGGTAGTGAAATGGAGAAAGAATATATTCTTAATTTCTCAGTTTCTGATGGTCCAAAGATTAGTAGTAGTAATATACAAGATGGATTTTCTACTTCTAATAATATTGTATTGTATTTTAATCAGAATTTAGATAGTAAACAGAATATAAAGAGTTTCTTAACGTTAGATGGGAAAACAGAGTATTCTTATAGTATCTATAATAATAGAGTAACTATAAATCCTTCATCTAATTTAAGTTTTTGTGCAGATCATACAATTAAGATTAAGAATGGAATAAAGAGTAATACTGGATTAATTTCTTCAAAATCATATACATACAGTTTTAAGACTACATGTAAGAGAACGTATAGTATAGGGACTTCTGTTGATGGAAGAAGTATATATGCATATTACTTTGGAACTGGTAGTAAGAAAATAATATTTTATGCTGCTATGCATGGTTCAGAATCTAATACAAAATATACTTTGACATATTGGATAAGTGAATTGGAGAAGAATAGTGACAATATTCCTGATGATAAAACTGTAATAGTTGTTCCTGTTCTTAATCCAGATGGAGTAGCTAATAGCACAAGGTTTAATTCTAATGGTGTTGATTTAAATAGGAATTTTGATAGTTCTACATGGACTCCTGGGACATATTTTCTGAATACTTTCTATCCTACTGGAGGAGGAGATACTCCTTTTTCAGAACCAGAGAGTAGGGCTATAAGAGATTTAATATATAGAGAGTCTCCATATCTTACTCTTTCATATCATTCTGCTGCTGGTTATGTAGTTCCTTCTAATACATCAATAGGTATAGAGTTAGGAAGGGTATATTCCAGTTTATCTGGCTATAAGTATGTAGCACCTGGTAATGATGATGCTTTTTCATATGATATTACAGGAGCCTTTGGAGAGTGGGCACAGGAGCATGGGTATAATAGTTTAACAATAGAGTTATCTAGTGCTTATTATAATCAATTTACACAGAATAAGAGTGCTATGTGGGAGATGGTGAAGAGATAGTCTCTATAATGTAATCATCAAAAAAAACAACCCCAATCCCTGAGGTAAACTAAACATATAATGATCAAACATACCAATAATAAATATTGAAACTAAAGACAATATAAATCTTAAATTCCACTCTCTATT
>JAQVKD010000077.1 GCA_028694805.1 Candidatus Dojkabacteria bacterium | reverse complement strand
CTGTTTTAGCTTCATATTCACTTCCAAAATCTGTTGATATTTTAAAATGATCATCAGTTTTTTTAATATCTACAACACTTTCGAATTTAACATCACATCCTGTTTCTTTAGCATGTTCATACATTTTAGTACCCAAATCCAATCCTGATATTTCTATAAATCCAGGGTAGTTACATATTTTATGTGCTTCAGATACTGTTCCTCCTAACATTTTTCCAAATATTACTGTTTTTAGTTGATATCTTGATCCATATATTCCAGCACTGTATCCTGCTGGTCCACTTCCTATTATTGCAATGTCATACATATTTAAATGGTTGTTTAAATTAACATATTTACATATATATGATATCACATGAATAGGGGATTATGAAAAAGAAAAAAAGAGGTTGGGGGAGTGAAGAAAGATTTGGGATTGTCTCCCGTAATATTGTAGCCGAAGCAACTCAACGGGAGATCATATCCCTAAGATAAGAAATGCACTTATCTTATCCTCCTTTTGCCCATGCAGAGCATGATGCAAAAATTATACCAATGACAATGAGCCAAAATATAACTTTGGCCCGAAGAACAGAGTTCTTCTCTTTTCTAACCCTTCTTTTTTTATCCTGTGGCGTTTCCGCCATTGGGGGGTAAAACATTTTAAACTCCTTCCTTAAATAAGGATTATAGCTAATCACTAAAATGACTTAATTCATACACCAAAATATATACTTTTAGTATATAAATAAGTCATTTTAATATAGTTCTAAGGAGTATTCCCAACCTCTTTTATTAAAGATCATATATCTATAGAGAATATATATTCATATATAGATATATTGCTCAAAATAGCTTTAAAATAAAGGATTTAAGGTATTAAGAGCAGATTAGAATATTTACTTCTAAATATCCTATAATATTATATCATTTATACATTAAAATCTCAATCTAGGGGTAAAACAAGGGGGTTGGTGAGGTTGTGATCTAAAATTTATCTACCAAGGAAAAACGGTAGAAGGAAACAAAAAAGAAACACTTTGAACAAAAATTTCTGCCAATTTCCGATACCCACAAGATCTATTTCTTCTTGATACATTTTTCTCCTTTCACACTTACCCCCTTGTTAAAGACCATGTCCAAGGAAGATATAAAAGAATATCATTCATAATGGATATTTCCTTAGAAACTATCAGTCAATTTTATAAACTGATGATCTCTAACAATACCCAAATACTCATACATACTCCCTTTCTCTCCATATGAAGACATAACATTCCAACCATTATCTGCAATATATATAGCATCATGCTTAGTAACCTGACACTCTATACATATAACCATACCATCTTTTAATCTTTCACCTGTTCCCGGATCACCAAAAGAATAAATATCGGGTTCTCCGTGTAACGATTTGCCAATACCATGCCCTGCAAAATCGGAAAGAGTTGTATATCCATATTTCTTAGCAGTAGACCTAAACTGATTAGAAATATCACCTGTATGGTTACTAGTTACTGCTACACTACAACCATTCTCTACAGCCTCTCTACCAGCCTTCATCAATTTTCTATCCTCATTAGATACATTCCCAACACCCCATGTCCAACAATGATCTGTAAACAGTCCCTTATATATTATTCCAAAATCAATCTTAACCAAATCACCCTCTTTAAAGGGTATGTCATTTGGAATACCATGTAATATACAATCATTTACAGATATACATGTGGCATAGTTATAGTCTTCAACTGTTTTAAAAGACGGTTTAACATCATACTCTCTACACAGATCATTAGCTAAAGCCTCTATCTCTAATGGTGTAACTCCAACTTTAACATTATGACCCAATTCTCCAAGAATATCAGAAGATATCCTTCCTGCCTCTCTATATGTTTTTTCTTGTTTTGCTGATTTAATTATCATCTTCTTTTCTATATATATGGTAAGTTTTTTTACCACCTCGAACAGCTGTATGATCCTCCGTTATGATATTAGGATTTGAAGTGTTTTTTGTTATAATATTTTCTCTTCCATTATGTGATTGATATTGTGCGACACCAGGTTTTACTTTAAGTTGATCTAATACACCTAGTAATTGATCTGGACTGTCACATATTAATGATAATGTCCTACCTTCTACAAAATCTCCCTTCTTCTCTTCAAATGTCAATTCTTGACTATCTTCTAAACTCATATAAGTGTTTACTTAATTTAATACTAGATTATACAATATCTATTCTCCAACAATATACAATTCTTCCATAGCTCTAGTAACTGCTGTATATAACCAACGCCTCCACATATCATCATTCATCTGTCTAAACCTCTCTTCAAAAACAATAACTCTCTTAGATTGACTACCCTGTGCTTTGTGAACAGTTAAAGCATAACCAAAATCAAACAGATCAAAACCATCAGAAATAGAATTAAAACTATTCTCTTTATTAAACTGCTCTCTAGAAATTTTTCCTAGATATGGATAATCTTCATCATCAAACTCGATCTCTACATCAAAAAATTCAAGATCGCCA
>JAQVKD010000076.1 GCA_028694805.1 Candidatus Dojkabacteria bacterium | reverse complement strand
GAGCAACCTCTAATCTAGATTTAATCTCTAAAATCTTCTCTTCGTTGTTTTGAAAATCCTCTGCAGCAATGGAGTAGCCATCGTTCTCTCTTAGATCACCCTGGCTTCTCATTTGGTTTAATGTCTCCTGTAACTTCTTTCTAATCTCTCCCTCTCTTTTCTTAAGTTCATCTTGTAATTTCTTAAAACCCTCTTTTGTGAGCAGTACGCTATTATTTTGTGCTGCCATTTTTACTACTTTCTAATTTATATTCGTCGAATAATATATGTATTTAATATGTATGTCAAATCTTTTTAACCTATTTTTTCACCCCCAAAATATATACAAAAATACACACTAAAACAGAAAAATATGATAGAATACTAACCGATATGCCGCTATCGTCTAACGGTTAGGACGCATGATTCTCAATCATGCAATCGGGGTTCGATTCCCCGTAGCGGTACCAATATAGGTATCATTTACCTCTTTAGGACTTTTTAATAGATAAATAGTGAATAAGAATATGAGAATTATTAATAATGGAACTAATATCAAAAGAGGTCATTCCTTTCTCATGTAAAATAACTATAAAGTTAGTTTTTAATGATATTTACACTACTCATTATTTCATAAGCATCAGCCTCTATACCCCTTTTAGATTCATAATTAGATAGTTCTATTAAGTAATATGCATCATTCATAGAGACTTCTATATTTCTAGAGAATGTTCCATCTTCATCAGATCCATTAGCATAATAGTATACAACATCTTTCTTTTCTCCATGAAGAATTTTAATAGTAGTAAATCTCCAATCTTTTAATGTACCTTTGACTTCCTCTTGAAATATATAGAAAGGATTATTAATTTTGTCTTGATTAACAAAAAGATTCTCCTTTTCTATTGGTGAAACAGAAATTATTTTATTATCGGAGCTAACAAAAGTTATATATGTTTTTCCCTCTCTCTCTACAATGTTTTGGGGAATAGGGGAGAAAGTCTCTGCAACTAAGTCAAATTGTATATACTCTGCATTATATTCATCTCCAACTATTTTATTTTCAATTGATTTTGGTCTGTTGAAAAAATAGATTATTAAACCAATGAAGACAATGAGGAATATAATGAGAAAAAGACTTGTTTCCTTTTTCATATATTCTGATATATAAATTTAGTTATACCTTACCTCTATATCGTAGTAGAATGTTTAACTTTTGTCTATATTCCCAAAAACCTTTCCATATACCTTTACACAACCTAACTCTTTGTAATTAGTATTCTCTAGTATTTCTTTATGTGTTAAGCAATGCCCAGATTCATCATCTCTTAGATCTGAAAAAGAGACATGCTTTAGTTTTCATTATTATAAATTCTTAAAATTAAAATATTTATAATCTTTATATATACAAATGGGTTAATAACATTTACAAAAGATCCTACAATATTGTCTTTATAGATACCCATTAATCTCGCATAGAAATCTTGTTTACCAGAAGCTCTTGATCCATAGGGCATGAATGGAAGGTTATATGTGCTAAGAAAAATATCTTCCATCTTTTTTGATTTCTTCATAAGTTCTATTCGGATAGAACAGAGTTTCTCTTCTGGATTTTCTTCATTATATTATGAATATATGTAGAATATTGGTAGCCTAACATAATAATAACGAATAAGCTCTACTATCTAGCTTATTTTCAACTAATAAGAGACTTCTTTTTTAGTGATGAAATCTTGATAGTGTTCCATTTGTAATAGACTTTCTATATAATAGGTTCGCACACTTTGAAGGCCGCGGTACCAATTACAAAAATGATTAAATTTGATTTAATAACAATATTCCCAGAATCTCTACAAGCATATCTTGATACAAGTATATTAAAGAGAGCCCAAGAGAAAGGTTTAGTAGAAATAAAAGTACATAACCTAAGAAACTGGAGTCAGAATAAACATAAGACAGTAGATGACACACCATATGGAGGAGGACCAGGTATGGTATTCATGGTAGAACCAATATTTAATGCAATAAAGGAATTAAAGAAAGAAACTGCTAAAGTATTCCTAACATCCCCAAAAGGAGAAAAATTAACACAGAAGAAATTAACAACTTTCTCTGAAGAAAAGGATGCTCATTACATAATACTTTGTGGTCACTACGAAGGATTTGACCAAAGAGTACATGATAATCTGGTTGACTATGAATTCTCAATAGGAGACTATGTCCTCTCAGGAGGAGAACTACCTGCTCTAGTACTAGTAGATGGTATTACTAGATTAATACCTGGAGTACTGGGTAATGAACAATCATTAGAGAACGAATCTTTTACAAACGATGTATTAGATTTCCCTCAATACACAAAACCAGCTAAATTTAACGGATGGGATGTACCAGAAGTATTACTCTCTGGTAATCATAAAAATATCCAAGAATGGAGAGAACAACAATCTCTAAAAGATACTAAAAGTAAGAGACCAGATATGAGTAAATAGTTTGACCTTGCTTAGTATATCTAAATATTCTACAATCTTAATAGAATTAAATTTGTAT
>JAQVKD010000075.1 GCA_028694805.1 Candidatus Dojkabacteria bacterium | reverse complement strand
AGATCTAACATTTTGCATTGCTTTCAAAATCTCGTTAGTAGCTATCCCAGAATCTAGATTCCTTACAAATCCAACACTATTAATATTAACTAAAGGTTCTCCCGCATCATTAAAATTTCCAGAATAATCAAATAAAGATCTAAGATATCTTTTAACTTTCCTACTCATAGAGCTTCCAACAGATTGGAATTGAGAATTAGTTCACCATCCATCTGTGGCCATTTCCTCATGCATAAGATCATTATCTGACATATCAGCATCTTGAGAAATACCAGAATCTAATTCACTTTCCATTTTAAGTTCAAATGTTTGATAATCTTGTATTCCAAACATTAACCCCTCGTCTTCAGTGATTACTGGTAAAGCCATTAAAACAAGATCATTATAATTATCCAGCATCTTACGCTGGTTATTAACATAATAATCCAAGCCCCCTCTACTTGAGAACTCTTGCATATTAGCTTCTAGTTCCTCTCTAACGTCTTGAAATATTTTAATAGGAGTTACTTTCCTAATAACATCTTCTCTTGAAAGATCTGTATATTCCTCTTGATAATAATCAACAATATCCCTAAATACTCCCACTATAGTATCTGCTAATTCACTAATCTCCCCAGGAGTATATACAGAATTTAAACGCCTTAAGGCATCACTTACAGTATTTCCATTATAAGTGTTAGGAGAATTGACCCCTTCAAAATCATTAACTATCTTAGCATAATCTACATTATTATCTAAATTATCTAATTCTAAAGTATTAGGATACCAATCCTTAGCTTCATTAATAATATTAGAAGCTACTGCAAATGATTGTTCAAATAGGGATGGTTTACTAATCCCAAAGAATTTTAAAATAGTATCCCAAATTTGTTTAAACAGGTTTTTATAAGGTTTAACTCCTTTCTTAGGTCTAGCATTACTAAGTTTCTTTTGAAATCTAGTATTGCTAAACAACTCTGACATGAATTCATATTCATTTGTTAACCCATACTCTCCTTGTAATTCAGGTAGGGTTTTAGCATATTCAAATAACGATATAAAATCTTTTACAGCTTCATTATTAGGATTAGATTTTATATAATTAATAGACATACCATGCATTATCTCATGCACCATAGTGGATGCAGTAATACCTGATAATCCTAAAGTAATCATGTTAGAATTAGGAGAGTAGTACCCCGAAGATTGTACACCATCTGAAGTAGTTATATGTGGTGTATTTTCTATAACCACTGGTATATCTACTGGTAAAAAATCTAATAGTGCTTTGGCTAACTGACTCTTTTTAGACAGCTTCTCTAATATTTCCCTGGCTGAGGAGGTATCCGCCTCCCCAAAAAACTCTTGCTTTCTCTTATGCAAAGCCTCTAACTGTTCTGGAGTAAAGGTGCTCTCGGAAACTTGTGCAGGGTAATCAGTCATTCTAGGGGCAATAGGGTAAACTCTACGCTTACCATCTTTAACAAATCTACCCACCCTTATTTCTTGTCTAGGAAGTAACTTCTGCATTCTAGATTGCTCCCTTGTAACATCTTTTAAAGGCACTCAGGCCCCTTTACCCCTTCCTAAAGAATCATATACTTTCCTATCTCGTGCATATAATTCTTCAGCCATTCCCTTGGGTATTTGAGATTTTCTAAGGTACTCCATAATCATAGGAGCATTTAAAGAGAAGGCTCTCTCAAGCACTTTAATTCTATTAAAAACCCTTGCAATAGTTTCATTACCAGCACGTACAGGATTGACTATATGATCATCATATCTCCGTGATAACAGTTCAAAGAAAGTGTAATCACTGGGATACTTATGATATCTTTCATAAATTTCTTTCCTCTCCCCAACAGAAGTCACTGTCCACATCATGTATGCAAAAGCATTTAAATGATCTTCTGTACCTGGAGGAACACTTTCTAAAATCTTAGTATTTTTCTGGATATAAAATACTTTATCAGCCACATTATTATTAATAATAATATTAGTAGCTTCTTTAATATCTTCAGCATTTAAAGTGGGAAAATGTTCTGATATGAAACTATCCCTGTCAAAAGAAGTTTCTTGTGGGATATTAGGAACTTGACTATCTAACAACCCTACCACCTCTTCAGCAGTAGGGAAGTTATCATAGTCATTATTAATCTCTTGCCAAGTAGCTATTCTAGCTTTTAACTCTCTTTGACCTAATTTAGTGTCTTTCACCAGTTGTTTATATTCTGGTGTATTAATATTAATACAATGTGCCATATTATTTTTTACTAAAATGGTATAATACCATTACAATTATCTTTATGATGATCTTTATTTTCTTGTATCTTGGACTCTATCTCACTCTTGGATATATTAGCAATTCCTATATCAAGAACAGTCTTAGTTTTCTTAGACTTGGGTATTCTCCTAACAGGAGGTTTTTGAGTTTCTTGGGCATTGTTTTCATTACCAACAAACTTTTTAAACCCTTCTATATCTTGTTTAGAACCTAATATATGGATTTGTTCTGATTCAAATACTGTTATATTGTCTGCACCACTGGTTGATGGACTTTGTATTAAATCATAACCTTGATTA
>JAQVKD010000074.1 GCA_028694805.1 Candidatus Dojkabacteria bacterium | reverse complement strand
TAACATAAAGCGGTGTATAAGAAGTTGAGCAAAAAAAATTCCCATATTACATGGGAACTAACATCTCAATTTCTTATACACCTGGTTGAACGAAGTCGCGGTCATATATGGGTATTCAATAATCTTCATTATGAAATAAACTACTAAAATTGTACATCATACTCACAAATATTGCATCAAACTAGATCTAACCCAGTGTAAAAACTAAAAAATCGCATACCAAATAAATATCACTAAGAAAGTATATTTAATTGCCAATAATTAACATAACAATCGTACGTTAGAAATAAATTGAGAATAACGCATCCGTCCATTATTACAAGAAGGACAAACATAACTGCGTATAGATCCACCATTATCACTACTACCAGACAAAAGATTATATAAAAACTTAGACAAACCTAAAATCCTCCTACAGATCATAATCTTCTTCTTCCGATTACGATTAGCTAGGAACCCATAATGTCTAATCTTAACAAACCTATTAGGCAGAACATGTAAAAGAAACCGCCTAATAAACTCAACAGCAGACAAAGACATAACCTTTTGCCTATTATTATCCTTGTAATCCTTAAACTTAAAAGTAACAATACCATCATCCATACTAATAATTCTGCTATTAGAAATAGCAATCCTGTGAGTATAACTGCTTAAATACTTCAAAACAGCACCAACATGCTCAAAAGAAGGCTTACAAAAAACAACCCATTCAGTAGAATATAAAGAATCTAGTAAAGAAGGGAAATCAATATTATTACTAGAAGAACTAATAACAATATCATTATTGTAAAAAGCTTTTTTAAGATAAAATAAAAACTTACCCCTAAACTTTCTAGATAAAACCTTAATAGGAATAAAGAAATTATCTTTAGACTTAACAAACCTAGTATTAGAAAAATCAAGACCACCACCAGAAACAACACAATGCAAATGAGGGTGAAAAGAAAGATTCTGTCCCCAGGTATGCAAAATAGAAGAGAATCCAATATCAGCACCTAAGTACTTAGAATCACTAGCCAACTCTAACAAAGTTTCAGAAGCTGATTTAAAAAGCAAATCATAGAAAAATTTCCTGTTTAAAAGAGCAATACCATTTAAAGATTCAGGGATGGTAAAAACAACATGGAAGTATTGGACATCTAAAAGAGCATCCTGTTGTTTAAATAACCATTTTTGAATAGATGAATGTTGACATTTAGGGCAGTGGCGATTGCGGCAAGAATTATAGGAGATATGAGAATGACTGCAATTGTCACAAATGTCAACATGAGCTCCTAAAGAAGCAGTCCGACAAGCAAGCAAAGAATTAACAACCTTAAACTGCTCAAAAGAAATAGAATAAACATCAAGGAAATCAGCAAAATACCGACGGAGAACATCTTGAACCTCAATCATACAAGACTACCATCAAAAAAGGAATCAAGAGGACTAACAACATTATCCAATTCCTTATTAACCAGATGAAGATAAACAGCAGTAGTCTCAATATTAGAATGACCAAGAAGCTGTTGAATATAATAAACATCCACACCATTTAACAGAAGATGAGTAGCAAAACTATGACGTAGAGAATGAACAGAAACATCCTTATTAACATTAGCAGCTAAAAGCGAATCCCTAAAAGTCTGTTGAACAGTACGAGCAGAAAGCGGTAAATTAGTACGCTCATTAGGGAAAAGATATTCACTAGGAGAATAAATCCGATAATATTTTCTGAGTAGAGCGAGATTATGTTTAGAAAGAATAGTATAACGATCCTTATTACCCTTACCTTGGGATACAAAAATCTGCATATTAGAACTATCAATATCTGATATTTTAAGATTAACAACCTCAGAAACCCGAAGACCAGCAGAATAAATAGTAGATAGAATAGCCTTATGCTTAATATTAGAAGTAGCATTAATAATACTAATAACCTCCTCAAAAGAAAGATACTTAGGAAGTTTAGTAACCTTTCTAGGGCGAGGAACATTATTAACATCCCAACCCCTATGAAAAACATAAGTAAAAAGAAATTTAATAGCACTGTAAGAAGTATTAATAAAAGAAAAGCTAATAGAAGAATTCTTAAGATAAAGAAGATACGAGCGAACATGAGATTCATCAAGCGAATCAAGAGATTGACCAAAATAAGCTTCAAACCTTGATACATGATAAACATAACTTCTTTCAGTATCCTTTGAATAACCTCTAAGACGTAATTCCATAATTAATTGTTCTTGATAATTTGGCATAAAAAAATCAGCTCCTTAAAGTTTTATAAAGCTATTGTAAAAGGAGCTGATAAAATATAGTTAGAAGAAAAACATAGATTTTAGCCACCGCTCTAGCGGTTTAGTTCAACACCATATCTCCGCTGCGGCGTGCAATGAAGTAGCTCAATTAGAAGTACGCCTTGGTCGCTAGATGCTAGTTTCATAGAAGAGGATTCTGCGACACACCCCCGAGACTAACCTAGCCGTCTAAGCCCGAGTCTAAGATAGGAGTTATCTAAGACTCGGGCTACGCCTGTAAGTCTCGAGGGCGTCGGTGATACGATAACGTTAGACGAAAGACTTTGTAT
>JAQVKD010000020.1:9505-10909 GCA_028694805.1 Candidatus Dojkabacteria bacterium | reverse complement strand
AAAATGTATGAACATGCTAAAGAAACAGGATGTGATGTTAAATTCGAAAGTGTTGTAGATATTAAAAAAACTGATGATCATTTTAAAATATCAACAGATTTTGGAAGTGAATATGAAGCTAAAACAGTAATACTAACTATTGGAACTGAAAGAACTAAACTAACAATACCTGGAGAAGATGATTACCTAGGGAAAGGACTCTCATACTGTGCTACATGTGATGGTAATTTTTATAAAGGAAAAACTGTTGGGGTTATAGGGGGAAGCAGCTCTGCAACTATGGCCGCTATTATGCTTAGTGAAATAGCTAAAAAAGTGTATATAGTATATAGAAAAGACGAATTAAGAGGAGATCCTACATGGAAGGCAGAGGCTTTAAAGAAAGAAAATATTGAAGTCATATACAACACCATGGTATTAGGTTTTAAAGGTAATGATAAATTAGAAGGTATAAAGTTAAGTAAAGAATATAATGGATCTGATATTTTAAATGTTGATGGCCTATTTATAGAAATCGGCTCCGAACCTAATAAAGATCTTGCACAAAAGATCGGAATAAAAACAGATGGAAAAGGATATATAGTTGTAGATCAGGCGCAAAAGACTAATATAGAAGGAATCTGGGCTGCTGGAGACTGTACAACTAACTCTAATGGTTTTAGACAAATAGCTACTGCTATATCAGAAGGTGCAATTGCTGCAAATGATATATTTAAAACTATAAACAGATAGTTTATTGTTAGCAATTCAATTTCTATTTTGCAATACAAATATCCTATAAATATTATTTATCAACAATATTTCATAAGGAATTAGAATATAACAGCATTTTGGTAGCATATTACTACAAGCTATTGTATTACACAATCCGTTGTATATAATAAAAACACAACATACAAGTTGTTGTATATATTATGAAATGTCCTTACTGTGGGTCTACTGCATCTAAAGTAGTAGATAAAAGAGATAATAATGAGGAAGGCACTACAAGACGAAGGAGACAGTGTCTAAGGTGTGGGAGAAGATATACAACATATGAAAAGATTGAAAAGGTAGACATAAGTATAATAAAGAAAGATGGCTCTTTAGAAAGGTTTAGTTGTGAGAAACTTAAAAAAGGTATTCTCAAAGCTATAGATAAAAAGAAAATATCAGAAGAAGATATTGATAGTTTTTGTGAAGAAATGGAAAGATACGTCTTAACAAAGCCAGAACCAGTTACCTCTGTAGAGGTTGGAAATACTGTACTTAATTGGTTAAGAACTAAAGATCCCTTAGCTTATATGAGATTTGCTTCAATCTATAAAAATTTTGAATCTATCAAAGACTTTAAAGAAGAATTACAAAATATTAAATAATTTATTTAACCTGCCCAATGCCTAAAACTAAAAAAACTACCCCTAC
>JAQVKD010000020.1:0-9405 GCA_028694805.1 Candidatus Dojkabacteria bacterium | reverse complement strand
AAAGAAGTAAAACAGGCGATGCAAGAATTTCTTTTCAATATGAATGTGCCAACCAGAGTTGGATGTCAAACCCCATTTACAAATATCACTATGGATTTGAAACCACATGGAATGCTAGCCAATCAGGCTGTGATAATAGGTGGAAAGCCACAGAAGGAAACATATGGAGAATTTCAGGAAGAGATGGATATGATTAATATAGCTTTTTGTGAAGTAATGTTAGAAGGTGATGCTCAGGGAAGACTCTTCTCATACCCTATTCCAACGTACAACTTAACAAAAGATTTTGATTGGGATAGTCCCAAATATGATAAATTATGGGAAATGACAGCTAAGTATGGTATTCCCTACTTTAGCAACTTTATAAATTCAGATATGAGTCCTGATGATGCAAGATCTATGTGCTGTAGATTAAGACTGGATAATAGAGAGTTAAGAAAGCGTGGTGGAGGACTGTTTGGAGCGAATCCCTTAACAGGAAGCGTTGGTGTTGTAACAATTAACATGGCTAGAATTGGATATTTAGCAAAAGATGAAAAAGAGTATTTTGAGATGCTCGATCATTGGATGGATATTGCTAAAGAAAGTTTAATGATTAAAAGAGAGTTTGTTGAGAAATATATGAGAAAAGGATTGTATCCATACTCCAAATTTTACCTTAAAGATGTTGCTGAGAGATTTAGTGGTGAATATTTCAAGAACCATTTTAATACAATAGGTCTTATTGGCCTTAATGAATCAGTTATGAATTTTTTAGATAATAGTGAGAGCTTGGGAACAAAGAAAGGTAGAGAATTTGGTCTTAAAGTAATGGATCATATGAGAGAGAAGCTTATGGATTATCAAAACGAAACTAATCAGCTGTTCAATTTAGAGGCTACACCCGGAGAAGGTACAACATATAGACTAGCTAAGGCTGATAAAAAGAAATTTGGAAATGATATTATTGCTGCATCAGATATTGGTATGAAGCATTCTCAAGAGCCTTACTATACTAACTCATCACAATTACCTGTTGGCTATACAGATGATGTCTGGGAAGCTCTAGATTTACAAGACGATTTTCAATGTAAATATACTGGGGGTACTGTATTACATGTATTTTTGGGTGAAAAGATGCCTAATATAGAAAGTACTAGAAACTTTGTAAAAAGAATTGCTGAGAATTACAGCCTTCCATATTTCTCAATTACACCTACATTTAGTGTATGTCCAAAACATGGATATATTCCAGGTGAGCATGAGTTCTGTCCTAAATGTGATGCTGAGATTGGATATAAGGAGGGTATGGATTTCGATATAGAAGATTAATATTTAAATTTTTATATAAATAGTATGAAAAGACAAAGATGTGAAGTATATTCTAGAGTTGTAGGATATATCAGACCTATTAGACAGTGGAATAACGGGAAGGTTGCAGAGTTCCATGATAGAAAGACTTTCTCCTGTGGATGTTAATTAGTGGATTCGAAAAAAATACACTTCTTGATTATCCTGGAAAGATTTCCTCTATAGTCTTCACATATGGGTGCAATCTTAGATGTAAATATTGTCATAATCCAGAATTGGTTATAGATCCTATTAAAAAGAAATCCATAATACCAGAGGATAAGATACTTAGGTATTTAAAAAAACGTCAAGGTTTGATTGATGCTTTAGTAATAACTGGTGGAGAACCCACATTACAGAAGGATCTAATACCCTTTATACAAAAAGTTAAAGATATTGGTTATTTAGTTAAATTAGACACTAATGGAGTTCTAGATTCTATTGTTAAAGAAATCTTAGATTTGGATATCGTTGACTATTGGGCTATGGATGTTAAATATCCATTAGAATACTATTCTGAGTATGATGTAGATATAGAGCCTATTAAAAGAAGTATAAGTATGATTATGAATAAAGCTAAAGATTATGAGTTCAGAACAACATATGTAAAGGGTATACACAACATAGATGATGCTAAAGGTATTGGAGAAATGATTACAGGGGCTAAAAGATATTACATACAAAATTTTAGAAAGGGAAAAACTATAGATCCTCAATTAGATTCCTCTAATTCATTTACAGAGCAAGAGTTAAAACAAATTAAGAAGAATATATCTAAATATGTACAACATGTTGAGATTAGATAGCCTCCATAGGATTATTTAATACCTTTATCACTTTCCCATTTATCAAGAAATCACTATTTGAATCTAAATATATTGGTTGATGTTTAGGATTATTAGATTCTGGGTATAGAACGACCATATCTTTATTCTTAAGGCTAATATTCTTCACAGTTGCACAATTATCAATAATTGCAACAACAACATCACCATCCTTAACTTCTGCGTCCTGATCAACAACAAGATATTCACCCTCCTCTATTTTAATTCCATCAACTTCTCTTTGATTCATGGAATCACCTTTAACTATTAAACCAAATAGGTTCTTTCTATTATTTCTAGATATCAAACTCTTATCTACTCGTAGTATACCAATAGATTCTTCATCTGCAGATACGAGTGGTGTCCCAGCATTCGCATAACCAAAAATCGGTATACCAATTAGATATTCATAGTCTATATTCCCATCATCAGAATCATTAATTAACTGTATACCCCTAGGCTCACTAGTTCTGATAATATACCCTTTATTTTCTAATGCAATTAAATGATTTACAACACCCCTTTTAGAATTAAATCCCAATTTATTTTGTAATTCTCCAAGAGAGGGGGCATATCCATTTTCTAAATAGAAATCTCTAACCAAGGCTAAGACTTCTTCTTGCCTATTTGTTAATCTATCTGCCATGAAAGGTATACATTAATTTAATATTCTAGTATACCACCCACCATGTATACTGCAATATCTTGTAGTATACTATTGAGTATTTTATAAGAAATAGGATATACTCGAATATATAAATTATAAATCTCTTTATTTATGGCAGAAGAAGCTCAAAAGAAAGAAGCAAAAAAAGTATATACTCTTGAGGATATACAGTTTAATGAGGCCAATAAAACAATGGCAATCTTAGCATGTATCCCAATAGTTGGACTTGTATTAATGTTTGTTGAGAAGGATGATAAATTCGTAAGATATATGGGTGCACAGTTTGCAATAGCTGGTGTAGCATCAATAGTTTTAAGCATTATTCCTATAATCAACATATTAGGGTTTTTATTCAATATGGTTGTATTTGTATTAATGATTGTTGCTATGGTTAAGGCTTCTAAGGGAGAAAGGTTTGATTTTCCAGTAATTTCTGGATTTGCTCTTAAATTAATGGCATCTATATAATTAGATATCTTTGATTTTAAAAGGGGAGGTTAATTCCTCCCTTTTTTGTTTTTTATATATATGGTAAAATTCTTAGTCATCGGGGAATAGTTCAGATGGCTAGAACGCTGCGTTTGGGACGCAGAGGTCGCAGGTTCAAGTCCTGTTTCCCCGACCATACCATAATTATTTTCTTGAATATAATCCTACTAGCTGCGCAGTATCTATTTTGTACTGTTCTATAGCACTCATTAATTCTCCTTTCGTAGCACCTTCTGGAACTTTTAATTCCCTATCTAATGCATATACTTTAAAAAAGTATCTATGAGTACCTGTTGGAGGACACGGACCACCATACTCTAATTTCCCAAAATCGTTCATGCCATATACAGCATCTTTAGGTGGATCGTTTTCCTATATACTGTGATTATTTACTGGAATATTCCATACTAACCAATGCACCCAGGTTTTAGATGGTGCATCAGGACCGTCTACAACAATAGCTAAGGTCTTTGTTTGGAAAGGTATATCATATATCTCTAATGGTGGATTAAAATCCTCTCCATCACATGTATAACGTGACGGAATATATTCGCCATCTTTAAATGCTCTACTTTTTATTTCCACAAAATATTTATTAAAAATATTCTATTCCTCTAAAAGCTCTTCAACCTCCTTAGCTCCACTATCTTCCATTTCTGTTTGTTCTTTATCAAGTTTATATAAGAGTGCCTTAAACTCTCCGACATGTTCTTTTTCCTCTCTTGCAATATCTAATAGAACTTTTTTGATATGAGAGTCTGTAGTATTTTCAGATAATTGTTCATATAGGTTGATTGCATCTAGTTCTGCAATTATTCCAAACCTAAGTATTTCTTTATCAATATTTTCCCCATTAACTTTTGATAAATCTATTGGTGTTACTGCTAACATATATTTATATATTTAATTTATATGTAAATATATTCTAACATTTAAGAGGAGATATTCCTAATTAATAATGGATTGCCTTGGTTATCTATAACAACATAGGATAAGAAATTCCCAACTATACAACCAGTATTAATATATTTGTTTTCTTCATCAATATCAGGAATGTGGGTATGGCTCATTACATAATAAATATCCTTTGCTTTTATCTCTTTAACATATGAATTTCTTTTAGTAGAGATCTTATTCTTACCCACCTTACTTGGAAATACTTTATATGTCAATTCTGTAATGTTATTGGTCATCGGTCCTAGAAATGGTATTTTATCAATAATGTAATAATAATTAACAAATAAAGGGTTTTTTGTATTAAAAAAATACCTATGTCCATGCTCAAAATGGAAATCTCTATTACCTATCTTTGTATCATATTCAATCCCTTGAAAATTGGAAAAAGTGTCTCCAGACTTTTTATCATATTCTGCTCTATAATCATGGTTTCCATAAATATATATGGTATTTTTACTCTTTAATAGTTCAAAGAGCTCTTTATATTCAGAATTAATAAAATCTTTGAAGGATGTTGCCCAGCTATCCCAAAAATCTCCATTGATAATTATATTATTGTAATCTTTAACAAGGTTTTTTAGAAAGGTATCTTTCTTTTTATCATACTTTCCCAAATGAGTATCAGATAATACTAGAATCATAGAAGATGCTCTTTAACTATCTTACTTATTTTTTTAACATCTTTATCATTAACATCCATACCTGTAGGAAGATTAATTATATGCTCCATTAAATATTCTGTATTAATACAACTACCAAGATGGTATGAAATTCTCTTAAAATCTATACCTTTTGGTATTACTGGATAGTTATACCAATTCCCAGCGACAACACCAATTTTCTGTAATTCTAACCTTACATACTCTGGATTATCAACTAATACCGGATATCTTAACAAAGGACCTTTAAATGATAGCTCCAGTAGTTTCGAATACTGGGAAGTTATTTTTTCTCTATGATCTGTAAATACATCAATTTTATTCAATTGATTTTTTAGTAAATGTTTCTGCTGATATGATAGTTTACAGACATCTTTCTTAGGATCTCCAAAGTTGCTAATTGAAGCTTGAGGTTTTATTAATCCAAAAAATCTAAATAGAATTACGAGAAATTTACCAAATGTAAACAAGGAGAAACGACTGTTATATATAAACTTAGGTTTGTCGTAAATCTTTTTGATAATATTCCACAAAATAGGATACCTTAGATTATATCTAATATCTTTTTTATACATAATATGAACTCTTCTATAGATTCTCTTTATCCTCTCTTCTATTTCTTCATTATTAGAAATAATACATCCCCCTTGTGTACAGCTCACAACCTTATCCTGACCGAAACTAAAGAAAGAGACATCCCCAAAACTCCCTAGATATTTATCATCCAATTTAACATTTAAGCTGTGGGCACAATCTTCTATTAGATATATTTTTTTCTCTCTTGTCTTATTTATTTTATTTAGATATTTTTTTATTTTTACAACTTCTGATGGTATTCCAAAAGTGTGTTGGATAATAACTGCCCTAGTTTTATCAGTTATTTTTTTCTTTAATGATTCAAGTGACATATTAAAGGTCTCTGGATCAATATCAGTATATATTGGTTTTATTCCTAACCAAATAAGTGGTGTAACAAGAGCAACGCATGTGAATGATTGAACTATGACCTCTTTATTTTTACGGATACGTAGGGCTTTTAGAATTATATATAAAGATGCCCGTCCAGTATTTGTAAAGAAATGTTTTTTTGATTCAAAGCCGGGAAGCTTTACATCTGTGCTTGGGACGTCTTTTGTTATTAGAAGTTTCCTTGCAAGTCGCAAATCGTCTTTTTCAATTGTTGGTGTTGAAGATATAAATATCGGCATATTAATCTATTTTTACAAAAACTCCTTGAGTATTACCTATTTTAACAGAATCTCCATATTCGTCACCTTGCAAGTCATAAATGTAGTAAACAAATCGTCCTAAATCCTGATCCCACAAAGCTATTTGATTTATATCTACTTCATCAAATGACAATACAATAGATTTTGTATAGCTATACGGTTCTAATACTCCTGTTGATACAAATTGCCAACCAGTAGATGTTCCCCATTCGTAATTAACTAACGATTTGCCAGAATATGTAAATTCTATATCTGAGGTTGTAGTAAGTAGATATCCATTTCCTTTTGTTAATTCAAAATCTGATCCTTTAATTTCACCATCTTCTCTATACATAATATTGTTCCATTCACCATCTTTAAAACTTGCAACAAGTATAATAGATGAGTTTTCTAAAACCTTTGATGCAAGTAGTGGATTAGATGAATCACTTGCATTTAAGCCAATAAAGTTATAACCCTTTTCTAAATCAATTGTTACAGTTGTTTCCTTCCCACTAGCATTAATACATTGGCTATATGTATCATACTCAGTTACTTTGTTAGAACAAGTAGTTGATGGAACCCACTCTAGTTCTCCACTATCTTCACAACAAACTCCAGACCATGTTTTTTCACAGCTAGATCTGTCGTTAATACTGCTTAGTTCAACTGAATATTGTAATGTTCCACCATATACAGATTTTCCTTCTATCCATATCTGAGAACACGTCTTGCTAGAAGTCGATTCATAATCACCAGTAAAATCGTCCTTGTTACTAATTTTTAATGCACAACATATTCCTCCAGTATTAGAATTATCATTATCATCTCCATTATCTGGAACATCTCCTCCATTATTATAGACTTCAATTGGATTTGTTGCTCCACAACTTATATTACTATTTCCAGTACTTTTAATTGGTTTGGGAAGTTTGCTAAGTAATGTGTCAAAATCAGATGGAAGAATACTGTTTGTTGTTAAGAAATAGTAGAAGGAAACACTCTGTATGTAGGCTTTGCTTACACTATCACATGTTTTACTTTTTGTTCCATAGTAATAGTTATTAGCCCAACAACAGTAATACTCTTCTTTAGAACATCCACTACCACAACCACAAGGATCCTGAGAAAGACTTAGAAAGAATCCTAGCTGTGCTTGAAAATTGTAGTCTGGTGCACAACAGGTTCCTCCGAAATCGGCACCGGTTAGACTATAAGAGCTAGCATTGGATTCATTCATCCAAATTGCTAATGCCCACCTAGGATTAACTCCAGCTTTTTGAGATTCACAATAGACATCTTGGTAACACGTCTGATATTGTGTATCTGATGCATTTCTAGATAACGCAGATTGAACAGCACTTGCGCTAGATTTCACAGCAGATTCAACACCAGAATATGTGATTTGATCACAATTAGCCTCTTCACTCGCGGAGACAGAGCCTATTAGAAAAGATTCTATTGGATTGTCTTCTAAAACTGTACTGGAAGAGTATATCTCTACAGTATAATTATCATTTAGTAAATTCTTATCAATAGACCATCTACCCTCGAAATCAGCTCTGATGATATATGTGTTTAAATTGTCACTAATTATCATCCAATCCCCCATAAAAGACTCACCGGAGATTGGACTTGGTAAATCAACCTGATCTGCAACATCTCTTGTAATAAATTCATCTTCAAAAATTCTTAAGTCACCATCCCATATTTCTAAAACATACTCTGTTGATGAGTTTAGATTATTTAGTGGTGTATTAAATAAAAAACCTTCTGTATAAATAGAATCTAAATATACATTCTCTGTCGTTATTTCTTTATAAGCACCGGTTGAAGATTTCTCTTTGTACAACACTCTAAATCCATCATCATCACTAAACCCTTTCCAAAAAACATCTACACTATTTACTGAGATATTTGCAATTTCAATATCTTCAATTGCATACTCCTTATTAGATTGCGAATTAAAAAGAGAGATTAAAAGTATTGAAAGTATTGATAAAAAAATTGTAACTCCAACTATTAGAGTAATATAAATTTTCTGTTTTTGATTTCTCATTATCTACCTATTATATATATTATTGGAACTTTTTCTAATTTCTTATTCTGTTTTCTCCATTCTGATATTGGCATAGTTAGAATTTCTTGATTTTTACTGCCAATTCGTATACCTAAACATAGATATATATCTTCCTCAATTTGTAATAGATTATCAAACATAGCCTGATTACGATATGGGGCCTCTATAAATATTTGTGATGTGCCATTACTTAGAACCTTGCCAACTAATTTGTTAATTTCATTTTGTCTTTGTTTTGGCTTCTTGGGTAAATATCCACTAAATGCAAACCTTTCTGCATTCAATCCACTAGCCATAAGTGTTAAAAATATTGAGGATGGACCAATCATTGGGATGGTTTCAATACCTAGTTTGTGGCACATTAAAACTATTTCTTCACCCGGATCTGCAATACATGGTGTCCCAGCATCTGTCATTAAACCCATATCATTCCCCAAAAGAATTGGTTGAAGTAATTCTTGTAGATTCTCCTTATCAGAGTGTTCATCAAATATTTTCATTTCAATTTCTTGTATTGGGAATTCTAAATCAATTGAAGAAAGAAATTGCCTAGCGACCTTTGGTGTTTCAACGATAAAATGTTTAAGCTCAGAAACTATTTTAATATCTTCTTTTACCAAAGATTCTTTGAAATTAGTTCCACTTATCGGTGTAGGTATTAAGTATAATTTGCCGTAGTTCATTAATATGTTCTATCAAAATTACTATCAATCTCTTCAATATTCATTTTCCACACAATTGGTCTTCCGTGTGGACATGAATATGGATTATCACATTCTAATAGATTGTAATATACATCTTTCATTAATGGAATATCTAAACTCTGACCAGATCTAATACTTGTATGGCATGCCATTGTAGCAACAAGATCTTTCTTTAATCTATCTAAATCTTTCTGTAGTATATCCAAATCTAATTCTAAAACCTCCTTTATCAATTCTTCTAAATTAGCGTCTATAAATTCTACAGGGACAGATTTTATTAATATTTTTCCATTTAAAACCTCTATATTAAATCCCAGATTTTTAAATATCTCTAGATTTTCTTTTATGAATTCCAGTGAAGCATCATCTAAAACTATTTCTTCAGGTACTAAAAGATTTTGAGTATCTGTATTTTTAATTTCTAAAGCATTTGATAATTTTTCAAATGTAATTCTTTCAGCAGCGGCATGTTGATCTATAATCCAAAT
>JAQVKD010000019.1 GCA_028694805.1 Candidatus Dojkabacteria bacterium | reverse complement strand
TTTACTCTCTCTGGGTAATCTGATGCGAAATTCATAGTAGGCAATCCTCCCATACTATAACCAATCATATTTACCTTATCTTTGGTATCATATCTCTCATTAATCCAGGCAATTAGATTTATATTGTCCTGTATAGACTCCTTATTTCCCCAGTTTGCACCGTGCTGGTTAGATGCAGCAAAGATGTAATCGTTTTCTGTAAAGAAAACACCATAGGTATGTAAATCTTGCATAAATTCTTCATCTGTATCAAAGCTTACCTCGGTATTAGATCCATGACTGTAAAGAATAATTGCAGGAGGATTCTTTGGGTTAATAGGTGCAGGTACTGCAATGTATGCAGGTTGTCCCTCTATGGTCTCATAAACTTCTAAATAAGGAGGTCCGTCGTAAACTTCTTCCTCCTCTTTCTCCTCCTCTTCTTTTATCTCTTCGACCTCTTCTGTTTCTTGGGGTTGGTCAAAAATTTTTACCTTGGGTTGAAGTACCGTATAAGCGAAGTATATGGGGATGGCTAACAGGGCGAGAAAAAGAAGGAATAACAAAAAATCTCGGAGATTTGGTTTTCTCTTCTCAGAAGTCAAATTACCCATAATTTATTATATTCTGTTTTACTATCTCTGTCTATTCTGTGTATAATGGTTAACTTTCAAATTAAATAAATTTTCATTCTAATTAATATGCCAAAGAGCAAAAAGAAAGAAAGCGAGAAAAAGAGAGAGGAAGTAGTCATTAACTTAGAGAGTATTGGGACACCAATAGCGATATTGATATCTGGGATTATTATAGCCACAGTAATATTCTTTGCTTCTAAAAATAACACTCCAACTACTATAGATACAGCTGAAGATAGTACTGTGGACACGACAGTAGAATCTACAGGAGAGGGTATAGGGGAATTTGAACCAGCCTCAACAACATTTGGAGATGTTCCAGTTCTAGGAGATAGGGAGACAGCAAAGGTGGCAATAGTTGAGCATAGTGAGTTTAGGTGTAGTTATTGTAAGAGGCATTTAGACGAGACTTTCCCATCTATCTTAGAGAACTATGTAGATACAGGTAAGGTTATCTATGTTTACAAAGAGTTTGCAATGTATGGTGATGATATAGCGAATGCTGCTAAGTGTGTTTACCATCTAGAGGGAACAGACATATATAAGGAGTTCCACACAAATGCATTTAACTTAGAGGATGAAGATGCTATTTATGCTCTTGCAAAAGAGGTTGGTGTTAATGAATCTGACTTTGATGCATGTTACAGTTCATCTCAATACCAGGATGAGATAGATGCAGATAAGCAGGCAGGAGCAGCAGCAGGAATACAGGGAACCCCGGGATTTGTAGTTGGTACATTTGATGATGATGGTAATGTAGATGGAGTTTTAATTCCAGGAGCATATCCATATGATTCATTCGTAGAGGTTATAGAGACTTACTTAGGAGAGTAATTTTTACTCTTAGAGGTTTGTAAATGGAAGGAGGGAGTCTAAGACTCCCTCTTTTTATTTGTTTCCTTCTTTGTATGCTCTCGTTTGTTAGCTCTTACTTTTTCTTTGTGGTTGTTTTCTTCTTCTCTGTGGTTTTCTTTGTTGTCTTTTTCTTAGTATTTTTGTTCTTTTCTCTGTACTCTTTAGCTTCTTTATTTGCTAATTGGTAGTAACCTTTCTTCATTCTAATAACTGCACCTAATGCTACAAAGGAGAGAATCATGTTGTAGAAAACACTAACAATTGGAATTATATTCACCAATATAGTTAAGACCCTTCCAGTGAGGAAGGATTTAAATGGTCGGTATCCTTCTACTTTTAGTAAACCTAATATCTCCTTACCTAGTGCTGTTTCTACCCATACCTTACCGAAGAACATAAGGAAGAGGAGTAACCCTATTATTAGCATAGCTGCGGGTGTTCCTACTATGGATATTGCAAGGATGAATAGTGGGATTGGTATTAGCATGAAAACAATAAAGCCAACAGCTAAGCTCTTAAGGAATTCATTTGTAGAGCCCGTTATTTGCTCTTGTACCTTGTATGTTTTAATAGGGGATATACTGATTAATATGAATCCTACTAGAAGGAAGGAGAGGAAGTTAATTGTTAAAGAGAGAGCTCTATTTCCCCACGCAGTTTCCATACCAAAGGAAGTGCTATCTTCAATATCTACTCCTTGGGATTCTGCTATTCTGCTTAGTCTGTTTGAATCGTAGATCTCTCCTGTTACTGTTGTCTTTGTTAGATTCTTCTGTTCTCCAATTAAAACAAGATCTCCTCTTATTATTGACTCTATTTGAGGTTTAATTCCAATTGCTCTTAGGTCATCACCAATAGAACCTTTAAGTATTCCGTCAAAGAATATGGCTAACATATCTCTCTGTGTGTCTGCTTGGTAATCTAGGTAGGAGGAGATAATATATGTGTTGTCTGTGACTAACCCTTCTATTTTTGTATTATTTCCTAGTACGAATATATTTCCATATACATTGGAATCTATGTTTAATGTGCTACCTATTATGTATGCATCTCCTGTTATTGTTCCATCTAGATTTATGGTGTCTCCTATTAGTATGACATCTCCATCTACGACTCCATCTATCTTTATGTCATCTGCGACTACATAGAGATCTTCGTCTATGGTTTGGTCAGAATTTAGGGTGTAGGATTTGAATTCAAATTGAGCAGCTTCTATCTTAGAGGGTAGTAGTAAAGATATTGTTGTTAGAAGGAGAAGTAGAGGGATGGTAAGTAATATCTTTTTAAAGATTTTCATAATTTAAATGGTTTAATTTATGTATATACATATTAACATATGTCTTGGAATAGTGGAATAAGTTAATTCTTGACGAAGTTAGTAACTTATTGGTAATATGTTGGTATGAAGAAAATTAAGAGATATACTACAACAGAATTTTATAATAATCCCTCTAAAGTTCTAAATTATGTAAGAGACGGGGGAACGGCTTTTCTGGGTTATAAAAGAATAAAAGAGCCTTTAGCTGTGCTGACTTCTTACAAAGATTATATGCAGAAGAAAGAGACTGTTGATAAAAGTAAGTCTCTCTGGGAGAGATATGGTCATAAAGCGATACACGCCCCAGAGTATAAAGATAGTGCGAAATATATTCGAGAACTGAGGGATCAAGAATGAAGAGATATCTAGCTGATACAAGTTTTTTGAGTGCGCTTTTTAATAAAGATGATGTTAACCATTTAAATGCTAAGAAGATAGCCCAGGAAGTAAAGGACGAATATTTTATAATTCCAGCAGTTGTCATTGCAGAGTTATCTAGTTTCAATAGGGACTTAGATTTAAGAGATCTATTGGTAGATAATGCGATGAATTTAGCATCAGAGGTCTCTTCTTTTGGTACAGAAAACATAATCCCATATCTTACTTTCAGGACATATTATCAGGATAAGTTAAAAACAATGGATTCCATAATTTTGTTTTCTGCGATAGATAGGGGTCCTACATTATTGACTTTTGATAAAGAATTAAAGAAGAAACATGAGATGGTTTGTGAGAATTTGTTCTGACTTTGCAGATAGTTTTTATTTAAATAGGCAGTCTTCGAATTTCCCAAGTGAATCCTGATATAATATCCCTAATATGAAAACTCTAATAGTAATAGTAAACCATAATGGTCAAGGGCTTCTTAAGAAAAATCTTCCTCATATATTAAAAACAGAAGGTGTGAATTACGACATTTGTGTCGTAGACAATAACTCTACAGATAACTCTGTGGCTTTTTTAGAGAAGGAATATCCCCAAGTTAAAGTAATAGAATCAGACGAGAATCTTGGTTATGGTAAAGCACACAACTTGGCTCTAGAGCAGTATCCACAGTATGACTACTATGTATTTATGAATAACGACATAAGGGTTACTCCAGATTGGTTAGTTAAAATGTTGAAAGTTTTTAATGTTAAAGAAAAGGTAGGTGCAGTTGGTCCAAAGATACTGCTATCTAATAAGAAAGAAGGAAGAGAAATAATAAACTCTGCAGGTATGGATATAAACAATCACTACATGGCCTATGACAGATACGAAGGAGAGTACGATGATGCACAATATTCTATTACTGAAAAAGTAGATGGTATATGTGGTGCAGTGATGTTAGTTTCTAAGGAGGTTTTAGAAAAAGTTAAGGGTTTTCATCCTAAGATGTTTCTCTATTATGAAGATGTAGATCTGTCATTGAGAATAAGAGATGCAGGTTATAATATCTACTACTGTGGGGAATCTGTTGTGTATCATGACCATATGGCTTCTACAAAAAACTTGGGAAGTTTTAAAAGAAATTGGATGAATATGGGAAATAGATATGTTAGTATTAAGGGGAGATTTGGTTTCTTTGTGGCAATAAAGGAAACATTATGGTATCTTTTCTCTTGGGGAGTATGGAAGGTATTTTATTCTAGTAGGATTACTTTAAAAGAATATCTAGATGTTAAGTAAAAACGATATAGACTTATACAAACAGTTTGTTAAGACAATCTTCAAGATGAGATACAAGGGGTCTATACTGGGTTTTCTTTGGGTACTCCTTAAACCATTTTTTATGTTCCTAATTCTCTTTGTAGTATTCTCCTCAGTATCTGGACAGGTAGGAAATCTTACATCTCAGCAGTATGCTGTGTATCTTCTGTCTGGTTTAGTAATATATACCTTTTTTCAAGAGGGTATTACTTGGGGACTTAACTCTATCATGGAAAGGGCGGGTCTGATAGTCAAGATAAACTTTAAAAGAGAAATTGTAGTAATTAGTGCTCTAACTATGGCATTGATAAACTTTGGTATTAATTTATTAATAATTGGGATTATCGGAACAGTATTAGGAGTACAATTCTCACTCCTTGGTATAGCATATATACTACTAATAGGACTCGTAATGTTTTTAGGTATGTATGGTATAGCATTTTTTACAAGTATTTGGATGGTATATGTTAGAGATTTGGCACACATCATGGAGCTTGTCCTTCAATTGATGTTCTACGCATCTGCCGTTTTCTTCCCGATTGAACTAATCCCAGAACAGTATCAGTTTATTGTTAGATATAATCCAATAGCCCTATTTATTCAGGCTGTTAGAGAGGCTCTGATTAACCAAAATATTATGAATGTTAAGTTTGTACTCTTAAGTTTGTTACTGTCGATTATCCTAATCATAATAGGAAATAAATATTTTAAAAAGAAAATCTTAAAGGTAGCGGAAAACTTCTAATATGGAAAAAGATATTGCAATACAAGTAAAGAATGTAACGAAAGAGTTCAAGGTTCCAGTTAAGGGGAACAAGAATACTTTGCAAGAGAGATTTCTTAATCCTTTTCAAAAGACACATTACAGAGAGTTTACTGCCCTTAAAAATTTATCTTTTGATGTTAAGAAAGGAGAATTTTTTAGTGTCATAGGTCCAAATGGAGTTGGGAAATCTACATTACTTAAGATAGTAGCTGGGATATATGTTCCAGATGAAGGATCCGTAGAAGTTAATGGAAATCTAGTTCCTTTCTTAGAGCTAGGGGTAGGATTTAATCCAGAACTTAGTGCAAGAGAGAATGTTTATCTTAATGGAACAATATTAGGTCTTACTAAGAAGGAGTTAGATGAGTATATAGATGAAATTTTTGATTTCGCAGAACTTAGAGACTTTGCAGATATGTCCATAAAAAACTTCTCTTCAGGTATGGCAGTGAGGTTAGCATTTTCAATAGCGATAAGAGTTAAGTCAGATATCTTAGTTCTAGACGAGGTTTTAGCAGTAGGGGATGCCGAATTCCAGAAGAAGTGTTATTCCTATTTTGACAGTATTAAGGGAACCAAATCCATATTATATGTTTCTCACGCTTTAAGTTCTGTTTCTAGGTATTCAGATAGGGTTCTTTGGCTTAAGGAGGATAGGACTTATGAGATAGGGGATCCTGCAGAGATCTTGGAGAAATATAAGGGAAGTCTTTAAAAAGGAGGCTTATGAGAGTACTTGAGACAATCAAAAGAGTTCTTGATCGTATCCCTCTTTATTTCCAACAGTTTAAAACTCTTCTTAGAAAAGAAGGATTAGGGACCACCCTTAAAAGAATGTTTAGAAAGGTATATAGGTTTGTCGTTAGTGGAGGGGATGTTTCTAGATTAAGAAGGGTTCAATATGTAGAGTGGATGGAGAATGTAGAAGCTCAGTATCTTAATCATAAGAGTATGGTTATGGAGTATGAGGGTCTTAAAAAAAGGCCTAAGTTTAGTATAGTATTCCCTGTATGGAATAAGAGTGAAAGGATGCTTCAGAAGGCTTTGGATTCTGTAACGGGTCAGGTTTATGAGAATTGGGAGTTATGTATATCTGATGGTTCTACAAAAGAGAGGGAGAGAACTGAAAAGTTTTTAAAAAAGTTCCAAGCTAAGTATAGTAAGAGAGTTCAATTAGGTTTTATTGATACAGATAGTAAGATTAATATTGTAGAGAATAGTAATAATGCAATTAGTATGGTAAGTGGTGATTACATTGTATTTATGGATTGTGATGATGAGATATCTCCTAATTGTCTTCTAGAGTTAGCAAAGGAGATAGAGAAGAATCCTAAGGTGGATTTTTTGTATAGTGATTTTGACAAAATAGATGAGGGAGGTAGAAGGTTTGATCCTTCTTTTTGGCCGGATTGGTCTCCTCATACTTTAACAGCTCAGATGTACACAACTCATATTACTTGTTACAGGAAAGATGTTGTAGATAGATTGGGAGGGTTAGTAGAAGGGACAGAGGGGGCTCAGGATTGGGATTTGGTTCTGAGGTATGTTACAGAGTACGAAGGGGTTTGGAATGTAGTACATATTCCCAAGATTCTTTATCATTGGAGGGTTACACGAGGTTCTACAGCACTAGCAAATAGTGGTAGTAAGGATTGGGCTTATGTAAATCAAAAATATGTTTTAGAGAGGTATTTAAAAAGAAGAAGATTAAAAGGTAAGGTGCTTAAGGGAGCTTTCGAGGGTTGTTGGAGGGTTAAGCTTGATATTATTGGTAATCCCAAGGTTAGTATAGTTATTCCTACTAAGGATAAGGTTGAGTATCTTAAGAGGGCAATAGATAGTATAAGGGAACATACGGAGTATGGTAATTATGAGATAGTGGTTGTTAATAATAATTCTGAAGAGGAGGAGACATTGGGATATTTCAAAGAGATAGAGGGGAGGGAAGGGGTAAGGGTTTTAGATTTTAATGAGCCTTTTCATTTTGGGAGATTGTATAACTGGGCTAGTAGACAAATAGATGGTGAGTATATGTTAATGCTAAATAATGATATTAAGGTTTTAAGTGATGGTTGGTTAGAGAGTATGTTGGAGTGGGTACAGTTGTCTGAGGTTGGTAGTGTAGGGGCTAGGTTGTATTACGAGGATGGGAGGATACAGCATGCAGGTGTTATAGTTGGTGCTGGTGGTGCTGCTGCTCATTCACATAGGTTAATGGATGGTGATAGTTTTGGTTATAATGGGGCTGTTGTTAATGTTAGGAATTATTTGGCTTTAACGGGGGCTTGTTTGTTAGTAAAAAGGAAAACTTTTATAGATATGGGTGGTTTTGATGAACAGTTTGATCCTGCTTATCAGGATGTGGATTTGGGTATTAGGTTGTATAAAAAAGGTTTGTATAATGTATATACTCCTTATGCAGAGTTGGTACATTATGAATCTGTTAGTAGGTTTGAGGATGAGGGGTTGGAGAGGGATGAGGTTAATGCTATAAAGTTAAGAAAGAAATGGAGTAAGTATATTTATGATATGGGTGGTAGGGATCCTTTTTATAATATAAACTTATCATATGCACATGAAGATTTTAGGATTAAGACAGAATAAAGAGGTCGTGGCTTTCTTAAATAGGAATTATTTGTATCTAAGTTACTTTTTCTTTTTATTTCTTTCAATTATTCTTATATTAATTAAAAACCCTCTGGGCATTTATTTGCTGTTTTTATTAATAGGGTTAGGATGGAGTATTTTCTTTTTTAAAAACAGATTTAATCTCTTAGAGCATATTCTTCTCTCTCCTGTCATTTCTACAGCCGTTTTTGTTTTTTTCTCTGTTATTTGTGTACTTATTAATATTAAATTAACTATTTGGATAGGGATATTGTTTTTTGTTTTCTCAACTATTTTCTTTATTGTTTTTCATGTCTTTAGTACACAGAATATTAAGTTAAAAATTGACAAATTCGATATTATAATACTTATTCTTTTTCTATTATCTTCATATACGAAAATATCTTCAGTAAGTGAATTTTATGTTCCTCCACTACATGATCCTATCAGTCATGCCTACTTCTCAAAAGTAATAGCAGAAACAGGTTATATTAACTATTTTTATTCTCCTGGTCTACACATTCTTGGGGCATTTGGTCAACTTTTTAATGGATTTAATGTAGCTAAACAGATTTTATATATTTCTAACTTCTTTAATGCATATTCAGGTGTGATTGTTTATCTTTTTGTTAAGCATGTATTTAAGAATAAAGTATGGGCAGTTTCTTCTGCACTTTTGTTCTCTTTGGGATATTTTCTCTCTGATTTTTATCTTAATGCAGGAAAGAATGCATTAGTATTAGGCATTTGTTTGTTATTTCTATTTTTCTTAGTGGTTGAGAAGTATAGGAGAAAAAAGGATTTACGATTGATGCTATTATCAAATGTAATTATTCCCTCAATTTTCTTCGTGCATTATCCTACTGCGGTATTTGCATGCACATATCTTCTAGGTGTGTTCTTTGTGGATTATAAAAAGGAGAAATTTAAGACTGTTTTGCTTGGTATTGGTATTCTTTTAGGTTTTGCTCTTATGGCAAAAACATATAAACATAATTCTACATTAGTTAATGCTGCTACTGGTAATGTTTCAATGTATACAATTCCCACGAATTATGTTCAAAATATAAAAGACTTTATAAAACATCTATGGTCAATAATTATTTCAGAAGGATCAGTTTTTAAAAATTTTATTGAGTTTAGTGCAATAATTTCTTTTGGTTTAATTGTTTTAAAAGCTTTTAAAAGTAAAAAATATACTACTTTGGTATTATGGATGATATTTTCTGTATTAGTTTCTACTATTTTACAGATTTTTACGGTTACTCCATTCTTAATTGTTTTAGAGACTTTTCTTATTACACTTCCTATGTATGTATTGTTATGTGCGGGGCTATTGGTTTCTGTAATCTATAAATATGTTTGTGGTTTTATAAATAAAAGGATAGTGGATGTAAGCTTTCTGTTCATTGTCTTAATTTCTGGTGTTTATCTATCGTATAGAACATATAATCAGTTTTTTAAGGTAACTGATTCATACAATGTGGTTCAAGAATCAGATATGAGGAGTTTTGAATGGATAAATGAGAATATTCCTGATGATGATAAGTTTTTGATAAATGGGAATGGAGGAAATGGATTGGTCTTTTCTACAGATGGAGGAGGTTGGCTTGAGATATTTACAGATAACGAGATTTCTACACCTTTTTATGATTATGGATCAGAAGAGACTGATAATAATATAAATCTCTATGTTAGATTAAAGAATAATCTAAACGATTGTGATGCTATAAACACTTTAATTGATAATGGTTATAAATATTATTATCAGGGTTCTAAGCATGTTTTTGATACAAGATTGGGAGATAGAAATTCTTTGTTAAATACTAACAGATTCGAGATTCTCTTTGAAAATGGTAATTCTGCTGTATACAAACTAATTAAGTGCGATTAGTTGCTGAGTAATATTTATTTATATTTTTCTTCCAGTTAAATTCGTTTTTTGCATTTATAAATATTTTTCATATTATCTTCTTATCATTTCTTTCATATTGAGATTGTGTAGTAAATATATATAATTAAATTAGTCTGTTCTATTTTGTTTATAAAACAAATATGAAAATTTCAATAATCACAACAAACTATAACACAGATAAATATCTAGAAGATACCATCCGAAGTGTTCTAAGCCAGAAAGGAGATTTTGAATTAGAATATATAATTACTGATGGAGGTTCTACTGATAATAGTTTAAATATTATTAAAAAGTATAAAGATAGACTTAAATATATATCAGAGAAGGATAAGGGCCAATCTGATGGTATAAATAAAGGATTAAAGATGGCTACTGGAGATATAGTAGCATTCCTTAATGCAGATGATTTATATACGGAGGGAGCATTAGATAGGGTTGTTACATATTTTAAAGAAAATCCTGATTGTATGTGGTTAACAGGATATTGCAGAATTATTAATGATAATGATAAAGAGATAAAGACGTACGTTACTCGTTATAAGAACAGTAAATTAAGAAAATTTACATTTGAGCAGTTGTTAATAGAGAATTGTATATCACAACCAGCTACATTTTGGAGAAGAAAACTTCTTGATGAAGTAGGATATATTGATGAAAGCTTACATTACTCTATGGATCAAGACTTATGGGCTAGATTTGCAAAAAAGTATAGACTACATTTAATAAAAGAGTATATAGCCTGTTTTAGATTTACTCCTGATACAAAGACTGGTTCTAGCGTAGAAAAAACATTAAGAGAGTCTAGAGTAATCGCAGAAAAGTATTCTGAAAGCAATGCATTATTGTTTAGGCAATCAATTAGTAATTTAAAAAGAGTTCTTATTTATAAAAGTAACCAATTGGTTGGTAAAATTAAGCACATATAAATTTATGTGCTAAGGTGATAATCCCTATCCTTTAACGTATTATATTCATAACTTACTATAGGCAAAGAGAAAAATATTCTCTAAGTGTAATTTTTTGAGAAAAATGTATATAAACACAATTAATCTTGTACTTAGAACTTCTGTGGTAGGCTGAAATGGTGATATATATTTGTTTTTTTGATAATTTGGATAACTATTTTTCAACCATTGAAAAAGTTTCTGTGATTCGTTCTTTAATTTCTCATATTCTACTCCTCTTCCCGAGTGTAGTATGTA
>JAQVKD010000073.1 GCA_028694805.1 Candidatus Dojkabacteria bacterium | reverse complement strand
CCAACTCCCGTATGGGACATTGCAAATCTAGCAATAGATTCTTCCACACCTTCTTTTTTAAGAATTTCATAGCCTAGAACTCCATGCTTAATATATTCCGGAGCCTCAGGGGAGGGATTTAACTCTTCATCATAACAACTATATACACCAATATCATGAAGCAAAACTCCTTGTCTTAGAAGATCCTTGTCTACTCTTAGATTCTTTTCTTCAAGCGTTTTAACTATTTTATCAACGACCTCTAATATAATATTTGAATGAGTCCAGACAATATCAAACCATTCATCCATATATTTCCCATGTGTGTACTTCTTGTGTAATTGTCTAATTTTATTTTTATCCATGATTATTTTTTGTTAAAATTATTGGCTCCCCCAAACCCTCTCTTGTTATTAAAGAATGGCTCATGAGCTTAGCACTATCCTCGATTATATCAATATTACGATGTGTTTTCTTCCCTTTTTATACTGTCTCTTTTGTCTTATTCTCATTTTGATATGGGTTCCAGACTCGTATATCCCGCCATTATTTCAAGGTTGCGACAAGACCCGTACACTATGTTTTAAAACCCTTATGGAAGCCGAATTAACTACTCGTGTTGATTAAATCTTTTGCAATTTCCATTATTGTATCCTCAAAATTCTTACTTAAATCATAATACTGTATTCCATATTTTCTACATTCTCTTCCGTATTTTTTACTTTCTTTAATACTCCATCTTATAAATTTCTTTAATTCATTCTCTTTGTATTGAAAAGTCCAGTCTCCCCCTTTTCTTGAATTAAGGATATCCTCCATTTTTTGAGAAACCGTAGTAGTAGGAAAACCAATATAACATACTCTAACATCAGAAGAATCTTTGTATCTTTTTAAATATTGGGGAAGTAATACATCCCCTTCTATGACATAGTCCTCAGCAGCATAAACACTTAGATCTTTTATTAAATTATCTATAAAAGGCCACATAAGAGGGCCATTAATCTCTGGAGAATTGTTATGATCTATACCGGAATTCTTTATAGTATGAGATAACATATATCTAATACTATCCGTACCTATACCAGATATATTATATTCACTTAAGAGTTTTTTTCTTAGTATTGTTTTACCACTTCTCGCTTCACCACCTATCAGATATATCATAGTAGATTATACAAAGTATCTTTTCTTTTTTATACTGTCTTCTTTGTCTCATTGTGAATTTTAGACCCGTATGTTCCACCATTATTAAATTGTTCAGACAAGACTGGTCCATAGCTAGAATACTTTTATGATAAAATAATATGTATGCAAACTTTTGTTTATCATGAGAATGCTTCCGGAAAAGCCTCTTTCACAAAAACTGGAGATGCATGGGGTATAGATGATGATTTAAAAATCTTTGCAGTAGCAGATTCCCCTCTCCGTTGTTTAATCCGCGATACAAAACAATATCCATTTGATGATTACGGCTATGAAGCAGCAAGTAAATTCTGTGAGGGATTTATTAAGCACTGTAAAACTAAATTGTCTTCAGAAGACTTTTCTTTAAAAACATTGAAAGAGATACTAATTGAATCTAATGAAGATATAAGAAAATTAAATATCCAACTGGGTAAAAAGTTTAACGACACCTTAAATTATGATCTAGCTGAAACAGTTGGTGTCGGTGCTGTAATCAAAGGTCATACATTATATTATGGGGGCTTGGAAGATTGTTATGTTAATGTCCTTCGAGGAAAAAATTTAGAGGATGTTGCTAAGTGGGACAATCAGATAGTTAAAGCTAGTAAATATATAGACAAACTCTCTAGTGAAGACAAATTGAAAGATTATATACCCAAAGAATTAAAGAATAGATTAAAAAAAGAAAATGAATGGGAGCCTTGCTGGTGTAATTATCTTAGAAACAATAGAAATGCCCTGGACGAAGAAGGGAATCTTGTAGGATGGGGATGTTTTACGGGAGAAAAAGAAGCCGAAGAATTTATTCAAACACACTCCGTTGTACTAAAGAAGAATGATCATATTCTTTTATTCTCAGATGGGATGATTCCTGTATTAAAAGACAGAGGTTTTATTAATTGGTTTATACAAAATGTATCTTTGTCCTTTTATTTTCAATACCAGATGAGAAGTAAAATAACGGAATTATTAGGCGATAGCGAAGAAGCAAATAAAGAGAAAACTCTAATTTATATAAAGTATTAATTTTTATGAAAGATTACATAATCTTTGAATATAAAAATGTTAAACTTTCCTTTGCTTGGTATGACCTTTGGATCGGCTTATTTATTGATAAAAATAAAAAGAAGCTATATATCTGTTTAATCCCAACTCTTTTAATAACAATCAAATTCTAAAAATAAGACACTTCCTTTTCTTTCTATCCTGTTTCTTTTATCTCATTCTCATTTTACATGGATTCCAGACCCTATGCCCCGTCATTATTAAATTGTTCCAACAAGACCCGTGCACTATAACCCCAAAATCCCTTTGTTACATAATACGTTTACTTCAAAAAACAGGAGTGTTCAAAATAATAACCTGGTAGATGAAAAATGGTCATTTTTTAAGATCCTTGGTTCGAAGGTAGAATGCTAATGTAATATGG
>JAQVKD010000072.1 GCA_028694805.1 Candidatus Dojkabacteria bacterium | reverse complement strand
GATAAAGTAGATACTCTTATCGTTATTCCGAATCAGAGATTATTGGAAATAGTAGATGAATCAGTATCATTTATAGATGCCATGAAAATGGTTGACTCTGTACTAGCTGAAGGAGTTAGTAGTATTTCCAACCTTATTAGTCAAACTGGATATATTAATGCAGACTTTAATGATGCTAAATCAGTAATGCAAAATGCAGGTACTGCACTTATGGGTATTGGTAGAGCTAGTGGAGAGGGTAGGGCAGAAAAAGCCGCAAGACTTGCTACAACAAGTCCACTTTTAGATATGTCTATAGAGGGTGCAACTGGTGTACTTTATAATATTGTAGGTGCAAATTTATCTCTTACAGAGATAAGTATGGTCTCCGAGCTTATTAAAGAGGCTGTAGACCCATCTGCGAATATTAAATTTGGTGCGCAAATAGATGAAAGTTTGCAAGATGAGATAGTGATAACTATAGTTGCTACAGGAATTAATAAAACTGGTCAGGGCTATTCTCCAGAAGATAGCGATATAGATCATACATCGGTACAAACATTTACAGGTTTTACTACACCTAATATGCAAAGAAAATTAAATGTTGAAGAAGTCGAAGAAAAACCTGCTAATATGGGAGGTTTAGAATTTGATATCTCTGAAGAGGAAGAGGATATAAAATTTGATACTCCAGAAAATACAGAGGAAGAGACCTCTATGTATGATTTAGATAGCAAAGACCCTCTAGATGTTCCTGCATTTATGAGGAAAAAGAAAAAGTAAATTCCAATAAATGATAAGTTATGTCATAATTATGCGTAATATACACGCATATGAATCAGTTTCTAAATAGAAAAAACTCAAAGTTTAATATTGAATTAAGAATTCTTATTCCTAGTTTGTTAATATCTATAATTGGTGTTGTAACACTACTCTCTACAACAATACAGTCTGATGGCTTGTTTGGAGATACCACTATTGTTATCAAGCAAGTAGCATTTATAATTATTGGATACATCTTATATTTCTTAATATCAAAAGCCAATCTTTCATATACACAGTATTGGCAAGTAATGTTACCTCTATATATTGTTACTATAGTATCCTTAATATTAGTTCTCTTAATAGGTCCTGTTATAAATAATGTCCAAAGATGGTTAGTAATTGGTGGTATTCAGATACAACCATCAGAATTTGCTAAAATAACAGTTGTTTTTCTTACAGCATATATCCTCTCTCAAAAAGATAAATATAACCAATGGATTTTACTGGCAATAAGCTTGTTACTGATCCTTCCAATAGTATTCTTAGTATATAGGGAACCAGATGGGAGTATGTCTTTACTAATACTAGTTATATGGTTCTTTGTTGCTTTTACTGGATTAGATAATCAGATTAGAAATAGTATAGCTATGCTCATCATTTTACTTGGAACTTTAGGATTTCTTCTCTCTTCGGTTCTTTCTAATCCTTTATGGTTAATATTAGTAGTCATAGGTCTAATTATCTCCATATTTGCATATTACTACAGAGATCAATGGAAACTTTTAGTAGTTATCAGTTTTGCAATCTCATTACTCTTAGGTTTAATCTCAAGTGTTGTATGGGATGTAGTACTTCATGACTATCAAAAAGATAGAATTGAGGTATTTTTAGATCCTAGTAAAGATACAGGAAATACAGGATTTAATGTTAATCAAGCAAGAATTGCGATAGGGTCAGGGCAGATTTGGGGTAAAGGTTTTGGTAATGGAACTCAAAGTAAAAGAAACTTTCTTCCAGAGTATAGAACAGACTTCATATTTGCCTCTTATGCAGAAGAGTTTGGTCTTGTAGGTGCATTATTTCTATTAGGTCTCTATTGTGTAATTATCTTAACATCACTTAATAAAACGATTTCATTAGGTAATCAACCATATTTTGCAATGATAATGGTTGGTTTTACAGTAAAAATCCTTTTAGAGGTTTTTATAAACATAGGAACAAATACTGGTGTAATACCGGCAACAGGTATCCCTTTACCACTTGTAAGTGCTGGAGGAAGTACAACTTTAGTGACACTATTTTCTTTAGGCGTAATTCAGAGTATAATAGCACATTCCATTCAGGTAGATGAAACTGTTGACATAGTTGCAACCTATGAGAATTAATTTGAAAATTTATATAAATGGCAGAAACAAAGAAAACAACAAAGAAAGCTTCTACAGCTAAAAAAGCTGAGAAGAAAGATATCTTTGCAGTAATAGAACTCGCTGGTACTCAATTAAAGGTTAGAGAAGGAAAAGAGTATGAAGTTAATAAACTCTCTGGTAATAAAGGAGATAAGATAGATGTAAAAGAAGTTCTATTAATATCAGATGGAAAAGATGTAAAAGTTGGAAAACCATACGTAGAAGATGCTAAAGTATCATTAGAGATTACATCTCAGAAGAAAGATGCGAAGGTAGAGGTCTTCAAATATAAAGCAAAGGCTAGATATAGAAGATCCTATGGCCATAGACCATCTATTACAAGAGTCTTGGTCAAAAAGATTAGCTAATGAAATATTTTTTTGAATTAGGAAATTTTAAGGGTTTATCCGAAGCAGAACTCAAAAGGGTTCTAGAAATTTATGGGATTAACAC
>JAQVKD010000071.1 GCA_028694805.1 Candidatus Dojkabacteria bacterium | reverse complement strand
GATATTGATCCAAATATGACTAAAGCTATTGTTAAGCCTGATGTAAGAGTATCAAGAAATCCTAATAATGTTTCAGTAGATATTACAGAAAGTTTTAATTCATCAACTATATATTTTTCAATATCCGATGTTTTTCCTTCTTCTGTAATCAATAAGATCTGATCATAACCCACCTTTCCCAAGTATTCATTCTCGTCTGTAAAGCCACCAAGATCAACTAGCATATTCATTGCCTCTTTTGTATTAACAAAAAATGCATCGTTACCTGATTCCACGACTCCCGCTACTGTAAACTCGTACTGTTTATCTATCATACTTTTAGAAGCAACCGAAAGAAAAGTACTACTATTAGAGCTCTTAACAAGAATCTTTTTACCTATTATTTCTTCCTTGCTAGTTTCAAAGAAAGATACAACAAAATTACTGACAAAGATCTCTCCATTATCCAATTTATCATCACTACCAAAGAAACCGTTATAGATATGATGGGTTCCTGGCAAATCAGCACTACCCACAAAGTTCATAGGGTAGGGTACATCATCTCCCTCTAAAAATACTTCTACATTACTAACAGTAAATATTGGATTACTGGAAATTACTCCATCTATTTTCTCTAATTCTTCTCTTAATTGAGTATTTAGAATTATTTCTTCTTTCACATCATCCTGTTTGCTAGGAGCAGTATTCATACCACCAAACATAAACATATCTCGTCCTGAAACATATAAATCTTGAGGAGAGAACCTACTACTGAATTCACTTGTTACAGCATTCTTTAAATCTGACATACCAAAAAGAATGAATGTCATTAACATAACTGCAATCATAATTCCTAAACTTGTTAAGAATGTTCTTAATTTCCTTCTAAAGATTATTTGTACTGCATATCTAAACATTTTTTCCATCCACTAAAGTTACTGTTCTATCCGTTTGACTAGCTATCTTACTATCATGAGTTACTATTATGGTCGTCATTCCTTCTTGCTTGTTTAAAGCCCTAAGAAGATTTATTATCATGTTCCCTGTTTTACTATCCAAATTACCAGTTGGTTCATCTGCCAATATTATCTTAGGACTATCTATAATAGCTCTTGCTATAGCTACTCTCTGTGCTTGTCCACCAGACAACTCATTTGGATAATGTTTCCTTCTATCGCTCAATCCTGTTTTATTTAAAATATATTCCAATCTCTCATTTAATTTCTGTTTACTAATATTTTTCTGAAACCTAGTAGGAAGAAGTATGTTTTCTTCAACAGTAAGGGACGGAATTAAATGAAATTGTTGAAAGATTGTTCCAACAATAAATCTTCTGTAGTAGTTTTGATCATAATTTCTAATATTTTTTTCCTCTATATAAATATCTCCTGAATAATTCCAATCTAACCCTCCAAGAATATTTAGAAATGTAGATTTTCCAGATCCTGAGCTTCCAACTAAAGAAATCATTTCTCCTTTTTTAACAGAAAATGTAAGATTTCTTAAAGCCGCAACCAATACTTTCTTGCTTGGCCTATACTCTCTGCACAAATTTTGAATTTTAATATATTCCGACATAGGCTTCATATTACTTGATATTGTGTATCTTTTCAATTTTTTGTAACCTTTTTGTAAGAATTTAGTTTTAATATGAAAAAGTGAGAAATTACAAAATTTCTGTATTATTAATAGAAGATGATGCAAGCCTGGTATTTATTCTCACACGGTTTTTAGAAAATCTTAATATGAAGGTCGAATCTTCATATACTGCAAAAGAAGGATTGATTAAGGCATTGACAAACAAATATCAAATTCTAATCATAGATATTGGACTACCAGACTCAGATGGATTTAAAATAATAGAGCAGATTCGTTTAATAGATAATACAAAGCCAATCATAGTTATAACTGGTGACAACTCACGAGATAAAGAAATATACTCCTACAAAGCCAAAGCAAATATTTTTCATCCTAAACCAATTAAGTTCGATATCCTTGAAGCACAGATTAAGTCTTTAATAGAGGATCAATACCCTAATATTATTGTTATTGGAGATCTTTGTATAGACAAAATAAAAAGGATCGTAAAGATAAAAAACAAGGGAATTAAATTAACACACAGTGAATATAATTTATTAATTATGCTAATAGATTCTAACGGGGAGATATTCACTAGGAAACAGATATTAAGCAATATTATGAATTACTATCGTAATTCCTCTGAGACATCTGTAGATACATTAGTCTGCAGAATTAGAAAGAAACTAGGGAACAAGATAGGTGGTGATTTAATAAAAACAGTATACAAATCAGGATATTGTATTAATCCCTATCTCAAGGATCAGACATTAAGAAGTTATCAATAAGGAATTTCAACTATAATTTGCGAATATCCCCCTTCCTTACTCTTAATATCAATACTTCCATTAAAGTCTCTTTTTACTGAATTTAATACAAAAAGTAATCCCAGTCCAAAATGATTTTCACTCTTTGAAATATATCTACCTATGGAAATATCCTCAATTATATTCTTACTAATACCCATACCATTATCTTGAACTTTAAGAATTATGAAATTTTTCTTTCTTAACAGATCAACATTTATATATTTTTTCTTTCTATCCGTTGATTCTAATTCTTCAACTGCATTTAAGAATATATTAAGAAATAT
>JAQVKD010000070.1 GCA_028694805.1 Candidatus Dojkabacteria bacterium | reverse complement strand
GTCTGAAGGGGTATATATCAGTTCTAAATTGAATTTGGTCCCTTCTTCCAAAACTAAGTAACCTTCTTGGGTAAATTTTCTTTCTATATTCTCTAAAGATATTCCTTCTTGCTCCATGGGATTATTAAAATAATGGGATATTATAGGCTGCTTGGGGCTAAAATTCAAGGACAGTAAGAGTTTTGGGCACTTGTTTGTGGTAGGATGGGTTGGATAGCTTGGAACTTAAAAATAGGATTGCTTTTCTATTGTTTCTTTAGGTTGGAGAAATAAGAAAACCAAACAATCCAAGTAAACCATGTTAAATCTAACCACTCTCCTGTTTGAAAATATCTAAACCCCAATAGACTAAATAGTCCAAAGAATCCTAGTATCCAATTTTGTCTTAATTCTTTCTTCATCTTGATTACATTTTATCGATAAATAAAATTTGATACAAGAGATATAATGGTAAATTGTGTAAATAGCTTACAACTTAAATCTAAACTCTCTTTGGTATATAATTTGTAAATATGAATATTTCAAAGATAAAGATTAATACAATAAATAAAGCTAGATTAATAACTGTAGTTTCGATTATTCTAGGTATACTCTTTGATTATTTCTTTTATAACCAAAGCATTGGTATAAACTTCACAATATATTTACTTTTGTTAATCCTTGTATTCATAGGTATTAGTACTCTACTTAAAAATCATATTCACACAGATGTTCTATTTCTACTACTTGCTCTCTTATTCTTTAGTATAATGACTTTTGTTCGCACAAGTCCCCTACTAACGGTTCTTAATATCGGAATATGCCTATTTTTATTACTAATACTTGCGAAAATATCATTCAAGGAAGAACTTAAAGATTTTTATCTAAAGGATTACATTAAAATACCTTTTGTAGCACTCTCCTTTATCCCCCCTCTATTTCAGACATTACCCTTGCTATATTCATCTAACAAGAAGAAGAAAAATAACAGGTTGTTGTCTCAGATATTGAAAGGTTTAGCTATATCAATTCCTATACTATTTGTTTTTGTACTTCTTTTTTCCTCTGCAGATTTAATTTTTCAAAGGTATGTATCAGATCTAATTACAGTAAACATTGAACTAGAAACAATTATTAGGATCATATTAATTTTTGTTGTATCTCTTATTTTAATAGGAGCATATAGTTATACCTTTTCAAAATCCAAGAAGAAAAGTGTTGTGCAAGATATTCCAAATAAATATAGTCTGGGAAATGTAGAAGCTTCTGTTGTTCTAGGTTTAGTTAATATCCTGTTTTTCCTATTTATCCTCATACAATTTACATATTTCTTTGGTGGAGAAAGTAATATATCTTCTCAAGGATTTACTTATGCACAGTATGCTAGGCAGGGATTTTTTGAATTAATAACTGTTGGGATTCTTTGTTTGTTCTTACTTTTAGCTATTGAGAAATTTATAGTTAGGAAGAATAGAGTACACAGCGTTGAATTCAAAGTACTAAGTAGTATGCTTATTGCTCAGGTTGGTGTAATAATGGCTTCTGCTTTTATGAGGTTATCTTTATATGAAGAGACTTATGGTTTTACAACTCTGAGATTATACAGTCATGTTTTTATTGTTTTCTTGGCAGTTATTTTTTGCTTGTTAGTTTATAAAATATGTAGAGACAAAAAAGAGAATAGTTTCCTGCTACAAGTTTTTGTTTGTGTATTACTATTTTTAGCAGGTATGAATTTTCTAAATCCAGACTCTTTTATTGCAAAGCAAAATATTCAGAGGTTTACAGATAGTGGTAAACTTGACGTTTATTATTTAAGTCATCTTTCTGATGATGCAATTCCAGAGGTTGCGGAGTTACTAGATATTTTAGAGGATGAGGATATGAAGAATATTTTGGGTAGGGAGTTGTATTGGAGGCAATATGAAGAAGATTCTATGGGGTGGCAATCATTTAATATATCTAGAGCAAGAGCAAAGAAGATTCTAGATCCTATTATGTTAGAGATGTATAAAGATTATGAGGGAGAGGAATTAAAAGAAGAAGGTCTCTAGTTTAATAGTGGTAAGCTACACTTTTAGGCATGGAACTTAAAAGCAGGATGACTGAAAAATTCTATCTCTATATGCCAAAGGTGTCGGTAATATTCTCATAAAAGATTGCCTCTCTTTGAATATTAGAAATATCTAGATTGTTTATCAATTCAAGATGACTTTGAATATCACACATCCCATAATCACTTCCGTATAGGACTTTCTTGTTATATTCTTTAATTAGTTTTTCAAGAGAAGATTTTATTTTATCTTCCCCTGTCTTTAGTACAACTTCCTTATCTGCCAGTGCAGAAGTATCATAACTAATATTAGAATAATCTTTAGTTATATCTACACAATAATCAACCTTTGGCCAAAAGAGATGGCTAATAACGATTTTTAATGAAGGAAATCTTTTAGCAACCTCAACAATATCTCTTGGATCATTATATTTTGCACATTCACTATCACCACTATTTTCTCCTGTATGTATTACTAGAGGTTTATCATACTCTATACATAGCTTAAAAAATTTTTCTAATCTTTGATCATTAGGATAATGTTCATCATGCCCAGGGAAAATCTTTAAACCTATGATTTGATTAGAAGAGAAGAAATTTCTTAATTCACTTAATTTATTCTTGA
>JAQVKD010000069.1 GCA_028694805.1 Candidatus Dojkabacteria bacterium | reverse complement strand
CAAATTTCTTTATTGAGAAAACAAAATCCTCACTAAAATATTTAGGTATTGTTGCAGTGATAATATCTTTATCTGTAATGTTCTCATCTCTATGTATAATGTCTCTAGTTTCCCTTTCTGATTCAATTATGGAAGGAATAATTGAAGAGCCAAGGAGTAAGGTTGGAGGAGAAGTACGGGTAGACACATACATATCTAGTATACCTAGAGTATCGGAGTTAGAAGAAAAATTAATTCAGATGCAGAATGAAGGAATTATAGATGAATATACATCTCTTGCTAAGATATCAGAACAGTATGTCCTGTATTCAAAGAAAGGGTATGGAAAGGAATATCTAAGTATTGTCGGGTATAGAGATAAAGGCTACCCATTAGATGGAGTTATGCAGTTAGATCCTCAAGGTAAAGATATGCAGGCATTATTGAATGATAAAGAAGGAGTAGTTCTATCACATAAACTAGCAGATAGAGAGGATATTAAAATAGGTGATACAGTTACTTTTGTATCAACCGATTTGTACAAAAAATTAGAATTAAAAGTCATCGGATTAATAAATGAAGATTATAAAGGTAGTATTTCTTCGGTATATGTTAATATTGAGAAACTTGCAGAAACAAGTGATATCTATGGCTATACTTTTTATATAGACGGTAATCAGGAAAAGATAAAGGAAGAACTTGGAGAGGAGTGGGAGGTTTTAACAATAGATGACTATATTGAAAATGAAAAGGAAAGTAATGGGACATATATCACCTTTATACGTAGTTTAAGTATATTAGGATTATTTATAGGAAGCTTTGGAATAGCGAATTCTATAAAGGTTATTATCACCAGGCGTAAAAAAGAAATTGGCATATTAAAAACTGTTGGTTTCAAAGAAAAAGATATTACTAATATGTTTCTTTTAGAAGTTTTTATAATATCTGTTATAGGTACTATTTTAGGTATACTACTAGGGCATTTTTTCTTTCAGTATTTAGCAAATATTCTTTCTGTTGAAGGTGTTTTTGTAATGATTGTTGGTACTGAATTTGATATATCAGCAGCTATAATTTCATTTGTTGCAAGTATGGTTTCCTCTTTATTATTTGCATATATTTCTATAAAGGAAATTTCTAAAATAAAACCTATCTATGCAATAAAAGATTTGGATTATACAAGCACAAATAAGGAAAAAGGTAAAAATGTGTCCAGATTTTTGCTCATAGGAATAATATTTTGTGGAATTAGTATATTTTTAGCAGAATCTGTTGAATTTGGTATAGGTGCAGTTATATTATCGGCTGTTATAATATTAATTTTCTCTCTCATATTTAGGTTAATATTTTCACTTCTTTTAAAAATCAAAGTGAAAACACATGATGAAATTGAATTTGCATGGGGGAATTTAAAACTCAATTATAAAAAGATTGTAGTTCCAATGATGGCGATATTTATAGGTATGTTAGCTATAAACTTAATTAATACATTAATTTACTCCACAAGGAAAGAATATGATAATAGGTATAGGGATGTGCAGTTTAACATAAATGTAGTAACTGACAGAGTAAATCCTGAAGACAATATCCTTATAGAACGAATAGAACAAATGAATAATGTACAAAACTATTTTCCTATATACAAAGCAAGGATTATCGTTGATACGGTAACTCAAGAGGAGAAGACTTCCTCGGAGGAACCTGTTTTAATTCCTTTACAAGATTCTGTTATAGGTGCAAATATGTCTGAATTAACTGAATTTTATACTATTACTCAAGGAGAACAACTCTCGTATGGGGTAGTTGTACCATCATGGACCCAGGATTCTTACAAGTATAAACTTAATGACATAGTAGAGGTAAAGTACGAAGGGGAGATAATTAAACTCCCAATTACAGGTTTCTATATGAATGCTGGGGATATGCGAGAGTATAGTTCAATAGTAGGGATACCTTTTAGTAACTTTGTCTCTGTAGAGGAATTTAATAGATACTTTAAAAAAAGTTTTATAGAGGAAGTATGGTTGATTATGGAGGAAGAAGAAATTGACCCTTTCTTGCAAGATATATCTGATATTCCTGATGTACTTACAACGAGTTCTCAGCAATATGAAGATCTGACGAATAGGTCTATTAATCTTCTAATTAATTTCTCTACTAGTGTAGCATCTCTTGCCTTACTTGCTGGTATTATATTAATTATTACTGTAACAGTATTAGATGTTGTATCAAGGAAAAGGGATTTTGCAATATACAAAGTTGTTGGGTTTAAACAAAAAGAGATAACAAAAATGGTCTTATTCGAGTATGGGATAATGACAGTAATTACTTCAATCTTTTCATCACTTCTTGTCTATTTTATAACAATATTTATGAATGAGTATGGAGTATACATGCTTGATTTGGATGTAAAAATATATTTTGATCTTAAAGGGAGTATTTATTGGAATATTGGTTTGTTATCTTGTATTTTCCTTCTTGTGTATTTAGTTTCTAGAAAGCCATTAAACACAAAACCAAGTGAAGTGTTAAGATATGAATAAATGTAATAGAGGTTTTCTATATGAGATGCATAGGTTACGATACATATGGCACTCATCTAATTAAGATGAGTAAGTAAAATAGATATGGAATTAACAAGATTACATAATGTATGCAATCTGTACAAACACTTGCACAACTAACAAGTATATGCTATTCTGTTTCCATAACATACGGAAAAG
>JAQVKD010000068.1 GCA_028694805.1 Candidatus Dojkabacteria bacterium | reverse complement strand
CAGTCTCATTATGGATATTAAATAGAAATAAAAAAGACAATCCAAAGTTTAGAAGCAGGGAACATGAAGTATTGTTTATAGATGCGAGAAGCTTGGGAGAGATGATAGATAGAAGACATAGAGAATTAACAGAAGATGATATCAAAAAGATTGCAGATACTTATCATAGCTGGAGGAACAGAAAGAAAAAAAGAACAAAAGCATATAAAGATATACAAGGCTTCTGTAAGTCAGCTGCGTTAGAAGAGATAAGAGAAAATGAATATGTATTAACCCCTGGAAGATATGTCGGTATAGAAGAGGTAGAAGATGACGGCATACCATTTGAACAAAAGATGGAGAATTTGACAGGGGAGTTAAGTAAATTGTTTAAGAAATCCCACAAACTAGAAGACGAGATTAGGAAGAATCTAGGGGGGATTGGGTATGAGTTGTAGATATTCTCATACTGCTGTACTTGGTGATGTGGCTGACTATGTTTCAGAAAAAGTAGAGATAGAGAATATTAAGTTAAAAGATTATGTTTCAACTGAAAATTTGTTACCTAATATTGGAGGAGTGGATTTAGCGGATAGCTTGCCTAATATTAGCAAAGTAACTAAGTTTAATAAAAGAGATATATTAATATCAAATATTCGACCATATTTTAAGAAAATATGGCTAGCGAATAGTAGTGGTGGATGTTCTAATGATGTACTTGTTTTAAGAACTAATGATAAAATTGACGAGGTATATTTATATTACAATCTAGCATGTGATAAATTTTTCGACTATGTAATGTCGGGGGCTAAAGGCACTAAAATGCCTAGAGGTGATAAAAAACATATTTTAAATTTTTCAATTAGATTGCCTTCATTAGACGAGCAAAAAGCCATAGCCCACATCCTTTCAACTCTAGACGAAAAAATAGAAATCAACAACCAAATCAACAAAAAGCTAGAAGAAATGGCACAAGCGATCTTCAAACATTGGTTTGTAGATTTTGAATTTCCAAATGAAGATGGAGAACCATATAAATCCAGTGGCGGGGAAATGGTGGAAAGCGAACTTGGGATGATACCTAAGGGGTGGAAAATAAGTGGTTTAGATGAGATAGCAGATTACTTGAATGGTTTAGCAATGCAAAAATTTAGGCCAAAAGAAAATGAAAAATCTTATCCGGTTCTCAAAATTAAAGAATTAAGGCAGGGATTTACAGATAGCAGTAGTGATATATGTTCCGCAAATATTGATAAAAAGTATATTATCCATGATGCAGATATCATATTTTCTTGGTCAGGTAGTTTGCTAGTTGATATTTGGTGCGGTGGAGTTTGTGGATTAAACCAACATTTATTTAAAGTAACCTCTAATGATTTTGAAAAATGGTTTTATTATCATTGGACTAAATATCATTTAGATAGATTTATTGGAATTGCAGAGGGTAAAGCAACAACAATGGGGCATATAAAAAGAAAAGATCTATCAGACTCAAAAGTATTAATTCCAAACAAACATATTTATACTAATGCATCAAAATTGTTTAAACCTATTTATGATAAGATAATTGAATCCAAAATCGAATCTAGAAGGCTGATTGCATTAAGAGACACCCTCCTCCCAAAACTAATGTCAGGGGAAATAAGAGTAACACTTGATAATCAAGAATTATAAATACCAACGAAAATTTATAAGAGATTTTTAACTATTTAAGATTATAGAAATAAATGATTATTTAAAAAGGGATGTGGAAAATTATGTTAGGTAAGTTTATATCTGTTGTTGGATTGAAGCATTATTTTGGTTCAGAAATTTTTTCAATAGGTCAAAGACTAAAGCTAACAAAGGATTATGATAACAAATACGATGATGAAGCTATAATGGCAGAGGTAGAAAGTGTAGGTAAAGTAGGTTATGTTGCAAATAGCCCACATACTGTGGCAAGGGGAACTAGAAGTGCTGGAAGAATTTACGATACCTTTGAAGATTTTGTTTACTGTGAGGTTGCTTTTATATTGAGAGATATCGTTATAGCAAAAATATTAGATAAACCTACCGATGTTTCTAATGGATAGAAGATATCTCCTCCCAAGACTAATATCAGGAGAGACAAGGCTGCTATTGGATGGTTAGAAAAAGGGGTGAAGTGTAATGAAATTCGGAATGCGAAAGCCAAGTCTAAAGAAAAGAATATCTGCAAGAACGAGCATCAAAAGACAAACTGTTCATAGAGCGGGACTTAAGATGCCTAAAGGGCATGGTTGGGTTAGAAATCCTAAAAAGTATGCATACAACAAGGTTTATAACAAAACAACTTTCGATATTTTCAAGCTGCTAAAAAAATTATTTAAATAGAGTTTACCTTAACTTAAGACAATCAGGAAAGGAGGATGAAATTTGAGTTTATATGAAAACTTCACTGAAGATTTGTTAGAAGAAGCTGCCATACAGATATTAAAAGAACTGGGCTACGAGCATATCTTTGCTCCATATATATCCTATGACGGAGAATATCCTGAAAGAGAAGATTACAAAGAGGTAATCTTAAAAGACAGGGTAATGGATGCATTATACAAGATCAATAAAGGTTTACCAACCTCAGCCATAGAAGATGCCTATAGACAAATCATTACCTTTAATAGCCCTATGCTGGAAGAAAACAACAGATACTTTCATAGACTATTGACAGAAGGCGTTGAGGTATCTTATAAGGAAAATAACAATA
>JAQVKD010000067.1 GCA_028694805.1 Candidatus Dojkabacteria bacterium | reverse complement strand
TCAGAAATTTTAATCTTTCTGATTGTGAAGTATATACAACTGGAAAACCATGTCCTATGTGTAGAGCTGCATTGAACTGGGCCAAAGTAAAAAATGTTTATTATGGATGTTCATACGAAGATGCAAGGGCTATTGGTTTTGATGAAGAGAATGGAAATAACCAGGGATATACTGAAACGCAGATTGATAGAGATGAATGTTGGGAGATGATAAAAGATGCTAATTTCAAAGTTTATTAATTACCTATTTGACATAGAGTGTTTTTAAGATGTAATGTATTGAATAACCTCATTACTAAAACTATATGTCTAAATACATTTTTGTATCTGGAGGCGTTATTTCTGGAATTGGAAAAGGTATAACATCTGCCTCAATAGCTTTTCTTCTTAAATCCCAAGGTCTTAAAATCACTATGATTAAAGCGGATCCATACTTAAATGTAGATGCCGGAACTATGAATCCATTAGAACATGGTGAGACATTTGTTTTAGAAGATGGATTTGAAACAGATATGGATATTGGGACATATGAGAGGTTTGTTAATGAATCATTCTCTAGACCCAATTCTATGACCTGTGGTGCAGTATTAGACAAAGTAATTAAAGATGAAAGATCATTAGCATATGATGGTAAATGGGTAAGCTTAGATTACCATGTACCAGACGAGATAATTCACTGGATAGAGAATGTAGGAAAGAAATCTAAAGCTGATGTAACAGTTATTGAAATTGGTGGAACTGTTGGAGAAATTGGTAATGGAATATTCCTAGAAGCCAACAAAATTATGAAATCTAGAAATCCCAAAGATGTATTACATATTCATCTGTCATATCTCCCACTACCCCCTACTCTTGGAGAGATGAAAAGTAAACCTGTACAGATATCTACACAGATACTTAATAGTCATGGGATACTTCCAGACTTTATCATTGCCCGATCAGAACAGGGTATTGATAATGTTAGGATAGAGAAACTTAGTACCTACTGCCTAGTTAAACAAGATCATATACTCTCTGCACCTGATGTCGACTATATCTATGAAGTGCCAGTTAACTACAGTAAATATGATATTGGGAAGAAAATAGTTAAAGAACTTGGATTAAAAACTAAAAAGACAGATATGTTAGAAATGTGGGAGAAGAAGATGAACAAAATTAAAAATATTAAAAGAGAGCTAAATATAGGAATTGTTGGGAAATATTTTAAAAGTGGTAAGTTTGACCTTAAGGATTCATATGTTTCTGTATTAGAAGCTATAGATCATGCATGTTGGGAACAGGGTTATAAAGCAAATATTAATTGGTTTGCGGCAGATAATTTAGATGAAAAGAATTTAAAAAATCAATTGAAGAAATTAGATGGCGTTATAGTTCCTCAAGGATGGGGATCTAGGGGTGCAGAGGGTAAAATTAAAGCTATAGAGATTATACGTAAGGAAAAAATTCCATATCTTGGATTGTGCTACGGTATGCAGATGGCTGTAATAGAGTTTGCTAGAAATGTTTTAAATCTTAGCGATGCTAATTCTGAGGAGGTAAATTCTAAGACTAAAGATCCTGTTATTCATCTAATGGAAGATCAGAAAAAGAATTTAAAGAATAGTAACTATGGAGGAACTATTAGATTAGGTGCATGGCCTTGTAAGGTACAGAAAGGGTCACTGCTTGAAGAGATGTATACAAAGTATTCCAATGATCTTTATAAGGATATGCCAATAGTTGATGAGAGGCATAGGCATAGGTATGAGTTTAATAATGATTATAGAAAGCAATTTGAAGATGCAGGATTAATATTGAGTGGTAAAAGTCCAGACGATAGATTAATAGAGGCTGTAGAGCTATCTAAGAGTGTTCATCCATTTTTTATAGGTACACAGTATCATCCAGAATTAAAAACAAGATTTTTGGAACCTCATCCATTATTTATGGGGTTTGTTAAGGCTTGTGTGAAGAACAAGAAAAAATAGTATTATTTCATTTGCACTAGTGTTATATGTCTGCCATCTTTTTCTTTTTGATTTAACGATCTAACATGGGAGAAGTATTTATCATTGCTATAACAATCTGTCTTTGTATCTAGAATATTTTCCTCTTTAATACCTAAATCTCTAAGATTTAATATTGCAGATTTTCTTAAATCTATAAGATATGGATGTGTTGGATGGTTGTCTTTTACTAATGTCTTTCTAATCCAACTGTTTTCATTTGTATTATTAAAAATTCCTTCATCCCATCTATAAAAGTCTTTAGATATACAGTCACCTAAATATACAAAAATATTCTCAACATTAGTTTCAAATTTTTCATGCATTACATTCAATGTTTTATCTATTATTCCTGCGTCCTGCCATTTAAAGCCTGAATGTATCAAAGCTAAAACTTTATTTACACGATCATATGCTATTATTTGAAGACAGTCAGCAGTTAATAGCGCAAGAACTATATTCGGATTGCTTGTGATTAGAGAATCTGTATTGTCTATAACTGTAAGATCTTTAGGGATGTCGTTGATAATTTCTACACGATCAAATTCTTTAATATTTGTCTTTAATTGATAAGTATTTTTATATTTGAAATTAGATTTCTCCCAGAATTTTAATTTGTTTGATAATACTTCATCATCATCTCCATATGTATATGACATATTTCCATCTTCTACAGTAGATGTCTCTATTCTTACATAATCAAGTATGTTCATTTATATACTCTTCAAATTTATATTCTTTCAGTATATTATATACACATATGTATACAAATAAAAAAGTATTGATATTTGGTCTAGGATTAAACGATGGTGGTCTTGGTATAGCTGAATTCTTTGCAAAGCAAG
>JAQVKD010000066.1 GCA_028694805.1 Candidatus Dojkabacteria bacterium | reverse complement strand
TTTATGGTTATGTGTATAGAGAGTATAGATACTACATCTACTAGGTGGGCTAATGTAAGATTTTGGGTTGGTGATAGACATGTAGCTGGTGAGATTACTAACGATTCTGATATTAAAGATTTTAACTATTATGCTGTTATAGAACTATGAAAAAATTTAAAGCATTTAGTTTAATAGAAATGTTAATAACCTTAGGGATTATGGCTATTGTTGTTTTAATAGCTACACAAACATTAAATACTGTATTTAGAGTGTCTACAATATCAAAATTCAAAACAGTTACTAGAAATGAAATGTCATTTTCTATGGAGTTGGTAGAAAGGCTATTAGCTAATTCTAATGTAAGAGATGTATATATATTTAACCCTACTCCATCTGATGGATCAACCGAGCCTGTTAGATATTACAATGAAGAAAGTGGCCAGATTATAGATGAGGCTGGCTATACTACAGTATATTCTTCTGAGACAACGATTGGTGATAGTGGAACAGAGATTCATATCCGTCCATATGGGTATAACATGTGGGTATGTATAGGATATTTTCTGGGAGCTGATGATAATGGTCCAACAGGAAAAGGTTATCTTTTAAAGAGAACATTAGTTTCATTTGGTAGCTATGGTCATGAATCTTGTTTTAGTACAGAAAATTTTAATAACGAAACATATCCAATACTTGTTCTTAATTCAGAAGATGTTAATGTTAATAGCTTTTTAGTTTCATATGTTAAAAGTAGTGATATTAATAATGTTTTCTATGTTGATATGGAAATGGAACCAACATCTTGGGTTCCCGGTGAGTCTGCTATAGAAAGAGCTGTTATAAGGCAGGCTATCGTTACTACAAAAGGTTTGACGTGGTATTAAATTGTTGTTAAATTAAAATATGAGTAAAAAGTTATTTAAAGCACAGGCTTTAGCTATAGTTATGCTTATATTAGTTATTGCATCTATTATGGGTGTAGCACTATTTTCTAGAATGGCTAAGGATAAAGATATTGCTGTAAATGAACAGGATTCTGCTATAGCATTAGCACAGGTTGATGCTATGTTAGACTACTTCATTGGTGCAGATATTGGACAAGTTGAAGGTGTTTTAACAAGCGCGATAGATAATAATGAATATCCATATGAAATTTCTTCTCTCGTAGATTTGGTTACTTTTTTACGAGATCATGATGTTATTGATGAAGGTGTGGAGCCGTTTTCTGATGTTTGGTGTGTTTCAGATGATAGTGCTGTTAAACTAACTATTTCTTTCACAGATACTACGGAATATGTAGAAGTACAGCCTGGTAGTGTTTTAGCTTTTAATTTAGATGGTATAACATTTGGGGAAACTGGTAGTAGAACATTGAGAGTAAATCTTAAGTCTGTAGCTGGTTATTCTGCTTTTCTATTAAAAAGAATAAAAGATGATGGGAGCGAGGTAACTGAAAAAAAAGAGAATTACTGTATAACAGACAGTATAAATGCCTGTTCAGAAAGCGATTATAATGAGAATATAGGAGATGCCAATGGTGATACGTGGTCTTCAATAGATTATTTCACAGATACTGATGGAAGTATTACATACTATAAAGATTTTGATTTAGATGCAGAGAGTCTTAACAATATTGTGGAAATAAGAATATTACCTATTAGTGGGATATTGGCATTCAATAATGTACAACCTGAAGGTGTTGAAAATAGAAATTTTTTACCAATAAAAATAGCTGCTGAGGCTACATGTAATGTTACAAGAGGTGAAGAGATGTATTTACCTGGTTCTGGTTTGTTAGGTTACTCTACCCTATTTGATTATGGTATATATGATAATGGGTTTTTTCAACCTTAGTTTAATTTAGTTTAAAGAAAAATATGGAGGGGAATAAAAAGAAAATATTGGTAATTGAAGATAATAAGGATTTAATAAATTCCTATATTGAAGCTTTAGAAGCTGGTGGTTATGATACTTTTAAGGCTTTAGATGGTTATCAAGGTTTAGATATTATGTCTAAGAATTTAGGTAATATAGATTTAGTTTTACTTGATCTTATGATGCCTGGTGTAGATGGTTTAGAGGTATTAAGAACTATAAAGGAGAATGAAGAGAAGTATGGTAAGTTACCTATTGTTATTCTTACTAATATGACTTCTGAGAATGTTATTAAAGAAGCGTTTTCTTTAGGAGCGACATCTTATTTAGTTAAAACAGATTTAGATTATGAGGGTTTAATTAAAGAGGTAAGTAAATTTTTAGGATAAATTAATATTTATTCAATAAATATGAACTCAGAAGTTAAAGAAACAATAGAAGGGAGCTTTGTGGAGAACAGTAGTGATTTGTCATATAGTGGTTTGTTAAACGAGGCCATGGAAGCTATTAATGATTTAGAATGTTCTCCAGTTATCAAAGAAGAACTTCCTAAAATTAATGATCCAAGAACATTGAGAAGAGTTGCAGAGGTAGCATTTTTACTTTCATATGCTTTGAGTGCTTGCAGTACCAATGTTAATGCTGGGACAGAAGAAAATTCAAATGAATCTAATGATACAACAACTTCAGAACAGGTTCCTATTAATGAAGAAACAGAAGAGAATGTAGAAAGTTATGATCAAGAGGGAGATGTTCCTGTCGGAGAATTTGTTTTTACTCCGACACCTACACTAGATATGTCTCCAATAAAAACACCAACTGAAGCTCCAACTCCAACAGCTACCTTACCCCCATTAATTGAGGGAGGAGATGTTGAGGATATTACAGAAAATATGGAAGAGGGAGATGTCCTTTGGAGTGTATTCGAGTTACAGAAAATTGTAAATGGATATAATAGTGGTTCCTCTGGGACCTTCTCT
>JAQVKD010000065.1 GCA_028694805.1 Candidatus Dojkabacteria bacterium | reverse complement strand
GATATGCTTGGTCATACAGGAGATTTTAGAGCAACTGTTAAATCTAATGAAATTACAGATGCGTGTACTGCAGATATTGTTAAAGCTACTCTATCAATGGGTGGTGCAGCTATAGTGACTGCAGATCATGGAAACTGTGAGACTATGATTAATAGGATTACCGGTGAAATAGATATTGCTCATACTAATAACCCAGTTCCATTTTCAATTGTTGAAAGTATTGAACAGATACAGGGTAAAGATGGTAGGAAATTAGAAAAGACGGGTACTGGTCAAAGAGCTAAACCAACTGGAATATTAGCAGATGTTGCACCAACTGTATTAGGAACAATGGGTGTAGATGTCCCAGACGTTATGACTGGTATGGACCTTAATCAGGTTATATAGCAAATAGAAGTATAATTATTCCAACTATTATTCTATAAACACCAAATACTGTAAGCCATTTCTTTTTCTTAAATTTACTAACTAGAAGTAGGGATATATAACCGACTACAAACGTTAAGAGTATTGTTGGTAACATTTTTACTACTGATAGTGATGCAGTTAACAAACTAGGATCTGTTGTTTCTAAATATGTTTTAACAATCTCGTACAAACCACTACCCAATAGTGCAGGAATACCGATTATAAAGCTGAACTGAAACGCACTATACTTCTCTAATCCTAACATCATACCTGTTAAAGTGGTTATTCCTGATCTTGATGTTCCTGGAATTAATGCCAAAGTTTGTCCTAAACCAATGACTATCATTTTCCATAATGGAATAGACTCTGGATCTGTTACTTCTCCATTCTTTTTAAAATTCTCGAAAACAATAAATAAAATACCAACTGCTATTAAGGATATTGCTATAACAATATTGCCATGTAATACAGAGGATATGTAATCTTGAAATAGAAAACCAATTATAGCTGTGGGTATTGAAGCTACTAATATCTTTAAAAAGAAAAGCCACTTTTCTTTTGTAAAGAAGTTTTTAAATAGAACTTTTCTATAAAAAACTATAATAGCTAATGTAGTACCAAGATGTAAAACAGAAAGAAAGAAAAGATTTCCAGATATATCAAAATTCAGTAATTTCCCAGTGAGAATTAAATGTCCAGTACTTGATATGGGTAACAATTCTGTTATCCCTTGAATTACTGAAAGAATAATCATCTTAAATGTATTCATAATATAGTTCCTAATCTTATCTCTTTTATGGTAATATTTTTTAACATGATAGTCAAAAAGATAATCTCGATATCTATTTTAACAATTTTAACTATACTTATACCTATAACAACAGTTTCTGCTGCATCTCCTATGTTTTATTTCTATCCTGAGAGTGGAGTAATAAAGAATGTTGATGATGGTTTTACTGTAGATGTGCTAATAGATAGTGCTGGAGAGAGTTTAACAGAGGCTCGTATGGTTTTTAATTTTGATCCAAGATTAATTCAAGTATCAAAAGCTAGTAGGAATAATTCTTTATTTGAAGAATGGCCAGATGATGAAAGTACGCTAGATAATGAAAATGGTGTAGTAATGTTAACTGGATTTACACAATCTGGATCTGGGGATTTGTATAAAACTTCTGGTGATCCAGATGTTTTTGCAAGGATAGAATTTGAGATAGTAACAGATGATACAGAGGTGGAGATACCGTTAGAATGGGAGTTTACTGGAAGTGATGATCTATTTCAAACAGTACTTTTAGCAGATGGTAGTCCTCCACAAAATGTTTTGGATACAAGACCTACAAATGCAACTCTTAGAATTGGTCAACTTACTCAAACTGCAATAGATCCAAAATATATTCCGTTTATATTTGGTGGTCTTTTGATTTTAGTTGCTGGTGTAATTATCACTAGTAAACCAGAAATGACAAGGAAGAAATATGGTACAGTAGTTGTATATGATGACTAAAGATTTAAAATTTGCATTGATTTTTGAAGGGCTATTCTCTTACGATGGTGAATCTAGGGTAAACGAGCAATTTGTAAAAATTTTTCCTAATGCAGATATTTATGCACTCTATGGTACTCAGGAGTTTTCCGATAAATATTTTAATGGAAAGAAAGTAAATTTTTCATTTTTAAATAGGTTTCCATTTATTAAAAAGCTTTATACTTACTATCTTCCATTCTGGTCAATCGCTATTGAATCTTTTGATCTTTCTAATTACGATCTCGTTATATCATCCAGTCATGCTGTAGCGAAGGGTTGTATTACATCACAGGATACTATCCATATTTCATATATTCATACCCCTATGAGATTTTTGTGGGATTTAAAAGATATATATTCTAAATATGGATTACTGAAAGCTCCAAACTTAAACTATCTTAGATCTTGGGATGTTGTATCTTCTAATAGACCAGATAAATTGATTTCTAATTCTCAATTTATTAGTGATAGATGTAAAAGATATTGGGGTAGAGAGGCCGATAAAGTCATATATCCTCCAGTTAATCTGTATAGTGGTAAGTTAATATCATATAAAGATAGAGAAGGGCATTTTGTAATTGGTGCTCCATTTGCAGAGAATAAGGGAGGGAGAATGGCTATAGATTTAGCAAAAAAATATGGTTTTAATCTTAAGATTATAGGTAAATCTAGAAAGTTTAAAGAATTAAAAAGATATGCTAAGGGTGTTAACAATATACAGTTTCTAGGTAGAATATCTGAAGAAGAAAAATGGAATATACTTTCTCATGCAAGTGGTTTATTAGCTATGGGGATAGAGGATTTCGGGATATTTCCAATAGAGGCTATTAGTTGTGCTACACCTGTATTAGCTATTAATAAGGGTGGGTATAGAGAGACTGTAGTAGATGGTGTTAATGGTGTACTTTTTGAGAATGAAAAAGATTTTAAAAATAAATTAGATGAGTTTGTAAATAT
>JAQVKD010000064.1 GCA_028694805.1 Candidatus Dojkabacteria bacterium | reverse complement strand
GATATTAATTGACTTGTTTTTTTGCAACCTCTCTAACTAATTTAGTAATCTCTTTTTCTAATTTATTTATGCTTTCTGTTTGTTTAAAATTAGAATAGAAGAGTAATATTATTGATAAATATACTAATACATCTATACCTCTTCCTACACCAAATATACTTCCTATATTATCTATCGTTTCTTTAGGTAACCATATTATTACTAATGATATACCCCAAAATAATACCCAGAATATTATTTTTGTTAATGATGCCTTATCTTTTATTATTTTTTTTATCAATTGTGAAAAGATGCCTAGTATTATTATTGTAGCTATTATTTGTATTACCATTATTCTTTTATTTTAGAACTTATTAATTTATATGCAATGTTTATACTATTAGATATACTTTGTCCTTTAGACATAGAATACTCTGTGTAATGTATAGTTACTGGTACTTCTGTATATTTAAGATCTAATATCTTTATCTTATCTAATATCTCTGATGCATGTTCAAATCTGTCATGTTGTATATTTAGTTTCTTTGCTGTATCTGCAGTCATTACTCTTAATCCATTATGTACATCTGTTAACCATATATGTGAGAGTAGGTATGTAAAGACTATTGCTCCTTTAAGAAGGATTTTCTTTTTAAGAGGGATATTATTTTCTTGAAGGAACCTAGATCCTAGTACTATGTCATATTTACCTTCTATTAGTGTCTCTAACATATGATCTATATCTTTAACATCGTGTTGTCCATCTGAATCAAAATGTACTATGTATTTAGCACCTCTATCTATTGCTATTTCCATTGCTGTTTGTAATGCTGCTCCTTGTCCTCTGTTTATTATATGTTTTACTACTATTGCATTAGTATTCTTTTTTACTACTTCATATCCATTATCTTTACTACCATCATCTACTACTACAATGTTGTTATATCTTTTATCATTAAGAGATTTGATTACCTTAAGAATCATTTTTGAGTCATTGTAGAGAGGGATTGTGATGTAGACTTTGGATTTATTCACTGTGTTTGATTATATCAAAGAGTATTATTGTAATAAATATATATAATATTTATATTCTATACCAGTCTTTTGGTGTAATTTCTGGATTTACGAAAAGTATACTTTGTGTCCATTTCTTTGGTGCTATTATTTTTTTATCCTTATTCTCATTTAACCATGCACCCCACCAGGAGAAAGAGCTATTTGCAATTATGTTATATGTACATAGACTCATATCTATCTAAGTATGTATATACACTTGTGTATGCTTTTTTGTTATATGCTCTAAATCCTGATTGACTATCACTTACTAATATTCCGAAGAATATATATGTAACTATATTGGCTATTTTATTCATTACTACTCTGGATTTAGGTATATCTTTGTTATATCTACTGGGGAGGCACATTCTGTAAGTTCGTTGATAGAGGAGTCATGTAAATGTATAGGTATTGACATAGCCTGCGAAGGGAAAGGGTTGGATGAAATTGAAATTGAGAAGGATAGTAAAACCGTGAGAGTTAGAGTTGATGAAAAGTATTTCAGACCAATTGAGGTAGATTTATTATTAGGAAACTCTAGCAAAGCTGAGAAGGAAGTTGGATGGAGGCCTAAAACTTCTCTTAAAGAATTGGTAAAAATGACCACAGAATTTGATCTTGAGAATGAAAAGAATTAGATTGGAAATCTTATTAATATCTTAAGAAAACGAAGAAAGAGATTAGGATTTTAATAGACCATTAGATATTTATAATACAAAGATATAGGGCATTCCAAGAATATATACTTAGAGGTATATAAAAGACATTTTAGAATGAGTTCAGTAGATTGTAGAATACCGATAGTATTTTCAGACAATGAATACATAAAGGAAGTTATAAGAACTAAGCATATTTTATACACCAATAGATCTTTTATTAAAAAGATTTTTTTTATTTACTTAACAGAATATATTCAACATATAAAATATTAATACATGATTTTGATATATTCCAACCGGCATATTATGATCCATATTCCCCACCATTTCTTAAAGGGGAATCGTTTGTATTGGTAGTCCTAGATATTACACATGAGATATTCCCAGAAATAGTGTCCTCCAAAGATAGAGCTATTGTTTGGAAAAAGGAATTTGATTTAGAACTCCCTAAGGAGTATATATTGTTTGTTGGGAATAGAGAGAAATACAAAAATTTTGATAGCTTAATAAAGACGATTGTAAGTTTATTGAGAGAAAAGATTTGTTTCTTGTGTGTGCAGGGTGTGTGAATTTCCCTCAACGGGAGAGTATTTTGATTAAAAGATTAGGTTGTGAAGGGAAAGTAAGATATGTCAAATTTAAAAATGGTGAGGAATTCACTTATATTTATAATAATGTGACTTGTTTTGTTTTCCCTTCTTTGTATGAAGGTTTTGCTATACCAGTATTAGAAGCTTTTGTGTGTGATTGTCCAGCAGTGATAAGTGAGTGTAGCTCTTTGCCAGAAGTTGGGGGAGATGCATTGGGGTATTTTGACCCTTATAATATTAAGTCTATAGAAGATAGTGTGAGAAAGGTATAGATAGATCATAATTTGAGAGATGGACTTGTTAAGAAGGGGGGAGAAAGAAGGAAGAAGTTCAGTTGGGAGAAAGCAAGTAAAGAGTACTTAGGAATATATCGAAAAATGATATTGAAGGGGAATTGATTTTTGAGCAATCAGATTTCTAGTTTACACAATTAGCTAATTTAAATTGATTTTATAGATTCGAACTCCATCTATATCATAAACAACTTCATATAGATCTGGATAGAGATCAAAATACCCACATGGGAGTTCTCCACAACCCCAAGGTTTATGTGATCCAGAGAAGACATAGTGTATATCCGAAGATGTGAATTCTTCTAGTAAGGCTTTGTTT
>JAQVKD010000018.1 GCA_028694805.1 Candidatus Dojkabacteria bacterium | reverse complement strand
ACCTCCTCTTTATGCTTATTAATCTAAAAAAAGATTACTCTTCTAAAAGTTTAATGTTAACAGCATTAGGTCCTTTTGGAGTATCTTCTACTTCATAGGATACCTTGTCACCTTCACGGAGCTTTCTTTCAGCTAATTCTCCTTCTAAAGAGTTCTCATGAAAGAATATATCTTTCTCTGATCCTTCTTGGGAAATAAAGCCAAAGCCCTTATCAGTAACTTTTTTTACTGTACCTTGTTCCATTATTGTTTTGGATAAACTTATTTAAGTCTCGTAATCTTTTATAACTTCTTTGTGAAAAAATGTTTAAAACACCCGTAAACTACTATGCATTATAACAGAGGGGGAGATAAATAGATAGGGTGTATGATATAATTACTTGTTATGGTGGATGTAGCTCAATTGGTTAGAGCATCGGTTTGTGGCACCGAGGGTTGCAGGTTCAAGTCCTGTCTTCCACCCCAGAAAGTCATCCAATTACAAACATAAACCATCTAGTTAGATAACTTTTTTCTCTTCTATACTCATATAACAAGATGTTTTGAATATTATTGCTTTATCATTTTTATCTTACCTAAATACTTTGAATATTAAAGAAATTGCAAATATCCTATAGAAGCGGTATAATCGCACAGTTGCTCATTAACAATCGTCATAATCCCCAAAGGAGAAAAAAATGGAACTAACAGAGATTAAGAGTACTCAATTAACTCAATCTCTTTTCCTTCTTGAAAAAGATGAAAAAACTATACTTTTTGCACCCTTAGACATAATTGCAATTCAAGTTAAAGAAAAAGGAAAGAGTGCTCTCATTGAACACTTTATAGAAGGAAAAGAAAATCCAGTAGTTAAACAATTACTAAAAGAGAAAGGAATAAACAAAAATTATCCTGTAATACCTATAAATCTCGAACTCTTTAAGCCAATAAGTTTAAATCTTGCATTAACATCAGCCTGCAATTTACATTGTGTATACTGTTATGCACGTGCGGGATTAAATCCTGTAACAATGAGTTTTGAATTAGTAAAATCTTCAATTGATTTCATTGTTAACAATGCCTTAGACTTAAGAAAGGATGAAATCCGTATTAGTTTTCTTGCAGGTGGTGAGACCCTAGTTGTTTTTAAATTGTTAGAGAAAGTAGTTGAATATGCAACATCAAAATGGGATAAAAAAATTGTTTTCTCAATTGTAACAAATGGAACTCTAATTACACCTGAAATAGCAAAATTCTTACTTAAGAACAATTTTAGAATCTCAGTATCAGTTGATGGCCCAGAAGAATTGCATAACCAAAATCGTCCTAAGAATAATGGAGAAGGCTCCTTTAAGGATTGTATGCGTGGACTAGAATATTTGAGAAATTCTAACTGTAAAAACCTTTTAATTCGATCTACAATCACATATCAAAATATTAACAATCTCAAAGATCTTGTAGATATTGCTAATAAATTTGGTACTCGTTTAAAGTTCGAGCCAGTTACACCAACTGGTAGAGGTGAGGATACAGTTGAAGAACTTTCTGCACCACTTTTTCTTGAAAAATACACTGAAGCTAAGGAATATGCAAATAAGGTTGGTGTGGAACTATCCTCAACATATGATCATGATTTTAGTCCAAGAGTTCATTTCTGTTCTGGGAACGGTCGAATGTTTTGTGTTCTTCCTGGAAGTGAAATCACTTCTTGTTCACGTATAACTAGACCTGATGATCTCTTAGCTGACCAATATTTCATTGGGAAACTAAATAGCGAAGGACCTCAACTAATTATTGATCGTCTACAAAATTTGCGACAGTTAAATGTTCTAAGTTTTCGACAGTGTGAAGAATGTTTTGCTAAATGGTATTGTGCTGGTGGGTGCCATGCAACAAGACTTTCAAATAATATGGAAATGCCTAATACTCATTGCGATATTGTAAAGCAATTACTTTGGGCAAATCTAGTAAAAAATTTTGATCTTTAAGATCAAGGAAAGGAGAAAGCTATGGACGAGCTGTTTGGTCTGGTTGTAGTGTTGAAACATAATCAAAGCGAAGCAACATGCCCACTTGACGGCAATTGTACCTGCAATGGTTATGAAGATTGCGATCAATGCAATCCTGATGACGATTAAATAATGAGCCCACTAGCACCCTGGAGGTTAATAAATTTTTATTATAGTTAACCTCCAGGTCTTTCTTTTCTGAATGAACTTTGTTAAAACATATTATGATGCAAGTAGAAGAAAATCTTCCCACAATATACATATCAATTATGTTATCTTTAATTAAAAGGAATAGTAATCATCTGGTACAAAATTATATTGAACAAATCCCTCATCATTATAAAGCACAATTTATAGAACAATATGAAAATATAAACCCCCTACAGGTCATATATCAGTACATGACTTTAATACCATATATAGATAACAAGTTAAACATTAGCATTAATACAGACAAATTAAGCCCTCTCTATCAGAAACATATAGACGTTTTACAGAATACTTTAAAGTTGATATATATTGAAACTGACTTTTTACAATATTACGAACAAAATATTAAAAAACAAGAAAAAGAAGTAATAAATAATGTCCAAGTAATATTAGATAAAAATGAGAAAACATATAAAGAATTATTAAATTTTTGGAAACCTCAAAACAAACCACAATTAGTCGTTATACCTAATATCATAGCAGAAGGAGATTGTTTCGGTGTAAATAAAAATAATAAATATTACGCTATAATATCACCAAAGATTAATCCAGAGACAGACAAGAGAGAATTTTACCCATTACATGTAACAAGAATTTGTATACATGAATTCTCTCACTGTTTTTTTAAAAATAATATGCCTCTAAATCAGAGAGAGATTGAAAAAGAGTTAATAAAATTAAAAATTTCCACAAGAGTAAAAGAAGTTTATGGAGATGCTTACTTTGAGGAATGTTATGTTAGGGCTGCAACATTGTATATCTCAGAGAAATCTAATATATATAATCTCAAAGCTAATGAACTAAAAAGAAAAATAGAGATTAAATTGAATAATGAAATAAAAAACGGTTTTGTGCATACAAAGGTTTATTACAATAATTTTGTAAAAGGACGAACTATTTAGAATTAATTATTAATAACCTAACCATTATTCATTGCACACGCTTTCTTCTTAAACTAACCCTTGCTAAAAACTCCTCCCACCTCTACTATATATCAATGCCTAAAAAGAAAACCTCTGAAACCAATACAAAAGAAAAAGTATCTACAAAAAGAATAATACTAATATCACTCTCTATATTCTTTTTCTTAATTTTAGTTGTAATAGCATTAATTCAATTTAATATCCCTCAATATTTTCTCTTTTCAAACAATACTCTAAATACAGCAGATACAAACTATATATCTGCAAACAAGAAAACAATTATCCTATCACCGACTTTAGTAGATATCCCAAACAAACCAAAAACTGAACAGAGTCCTATTAACGGTCAACTATTTACAAAAGAAGAAATGACAGAATTAATGGAAATCAGGCCCGTTGCTGTAATGATTAGTAATCATGTAGATGCAAGACCTGTATCTGGACTATCTAGCGCTGATCTAGTAATAGAAAGTCTAGTAGAATGGGGGATCACTAGAAATATGGCCTTCTTTTGGAGTGAAACACCTAAAGAAGTAGGATCTGTTAGAAGTGCAAGACAATATTTCCTTGAATGGTTAAGCCCATATGACCCTCTATACATACATGTAGGATGTGCAAGTACAACTAATCCGAGAACAGATGCTTGTGATCATCTGTTCTCTTACGACCTTAAAGATGTATCTTACTTTGGTTCATGGAGAACAACTGATGCATATGCACCACACAATGCATTTAGTTCAGTAACATATGCTAGAGAATATGGAGACGATAGAGATTGGAGTGGTTTTCCTAAAGATTTTGAAAGCTGGAAATTTAAAGATGATTTAAATATATCTGAAAGAGGAGATGCATATAGATATGAGATAGTATTTCATAAGACATTAAATAATAGAGGGTTGTACGATACCATATGGGAATATAATAACTTAACAAATTCATATAAAAGATATATTGGTGGAGAGATAGATATAGATGCAAATAATGGTAAACAAATAACAGCAAAGACTGTTGTTATACAAAAAATAAAAATGGAATCAGCACATGATGATAAAGGAAGGATAATACAGGATACAATAGGAGAAGGTGAAGCTATAATATTAATGGATGGAATAGAAATATATGGAACATGGGAAAAGACAGATAGAATGGATAGAACTACATACTATGATGATAGAGGAAATGAAATTGAATTTAATAGAGGTAAGATTTGGATAGCAGCAATTTCAGATACTGTGGGGGATTTTGAGATAATTAAGAATTAAAAAGATATAGCGAGATAATTATTCTATGGAAACAAAAAACACTAATACATTACAAAAGCTATCAGTATCTATAATAAACACATTCTTTGTTGGACTATTATCATTACCTTTTTACTTTATATTTGGTTTTACAACAGAATATAAAATAATATTGGTATTAATTTTCTTTCTCTACAACCTAAGCTTTATATTCTTAACAAAGAATAGATGTTTAGGAATGATAATTCTAAATGTTTATTGGAAAAACAAAGGATCTTTAACTGAACAAATAATTTATGTATTTTTATATACCCTTAGTTTTTCAACTATAGTAATATGGGTATTCTTTCCATTTGATTTACTATTATTCAATTTACTATGTATACAATTACCTACAGTATTACTAACTGGTACAACATTACATGGATACCTGAGTGGAAAGATGAGTGAGTATAAGAAATAGAATCTTGTTCTCCCTAATATATTACATATATAATGAATTTAGATATATTAAACAGTTGTATATAAATGCAACCTAAACTGCTCAAAAAAATATTTAAAAAGAAACCATCTTTTAAACTCCTCTTTATTATTTCGATAATATTAGTATTACTAATATCAACCACCTTTATATTTATAAACTCTAAAAGCTTAAATATAACAATCTCTAACAGTAAACTACTAAATCTAATACAAAAAGAAGATACAGAAGAAGAGACAACCAGTGAAGAAAATACTCGAACAAAAAATAATAGTTCAGATGACCAAGTTGATATTCCAGAGACATCTGAAGAAGATGATACAACAACAAGTAATAATACAGTGGAAGATGATAACAATGAAGAAGAAACACAAGATGAGGATGAAGATAATAATTCGTCATCTCAGGAGCCAGAAGATCTCCCAGAACCAGAACCAACTGTACCAGAATCTCCAAGTGCATATATAGCATTCTATTCAGATAATCAATCAGACAGCGATGCAGATGATGTTAATCATCAAAGAGTAGTAAATTACATATTAAACTCTGGAGCGAATCCAATATTTCATGCAGGAGATATTATGGAAGATGGTACACAAGACAGCTTAGATATATTTAATGCTGTTACACAAACCCTTAGATCTACAAGAACATTCTATGCTGCACTTGGAAACAATGATCGTGTAGTAGGAGATTCTACAACTCCATCACCACTTTTCTTAAATAATTTCTCGTTTCCAAATAATGAAAGATGGTACTCGGTTAACTATGGGAATTTACATATGATAATACTAGATAGTGCCTTTGCTTCTACAAGCACAACACAAACCAATTGGTTAATAAATGATCTACAAAGTAGCGCCTCACAAGATAGAATTACAGGAGTTATGTTCCATCATCCAACATTCTCAAGTAATATAGCTTCCTATCTTGTAGATTACGGGGCCGACTTCATTATCTCAGGCCATTTACACTCTTACAGTCACTACATGACAAGTGGTATAGATCAATTTGTCTTAAGTGGACAACCTAATATCGGATATATGATAGGTAGGGTGTATTCTGATGAGATAAAGATTACTGTATATAATAGTAATAATTCTGTAATAGATTCAGTAACCATAGAGGACAGATAATTTCTAGACACATAATATTTAGAACTGTAGAATGAAATAGTAAATTTTAAGACATATTCCAATGTCAACATTTTTTAAAATAGTTCGTTATTTGTTCGCTATTTTTTTCGTCCTAGTACTTTTAGTAATCTTTTTTGCAGGTATTCCATTAAATGCTACAACACAGACATTTATCCATAGAGATAATGTAAAAAGTATATTAGAGACTTCTGGAATATATGATAATTTCATAGATATTTTGGTTGAACAATCTCAAAATATAGATTCTTCTTCAGATAGTGAAATAATTACATTACTACAAGAAGATCCAGAATTTCAACTCAATATTAAAACTCTATTTTCATCTGATGAAATACAACCTAAAGTAGAGATAGTTATAGATGCATTCTATGATTGGTTAGAAGGGAAAACTACATATCCACAATTTGAGGTTTCTTTGATAGATGATGAAGATACATTTAAAAACCTATTTCTTTCTGTAATGATGTTAAGAATGGAGAGCCTTCCTACATGTTCATCAACAGAGAAATTTGTAGTAACAGATATTATGGATATCGAATGTATACCAGTAGGGACTAATTTAGATAGTTTAGAAGTATATTTTGAAGAAGCTTTAGATTCTGGTCAACTAGATATATCAGAGGCTACGAATTCTTTTACATTTAGTTCAGATCAACTAAATATTTCATATGAGAATGCTGTATTAGCACAAAGTTTGTATAGAATAGCTGAGGTTCTGCCAATTCTTTTAGCTGTAGTTATATTTTTAGTTACACTAATTATCTTCCTTCTCATACCATCACCTAAGGGAGCAGCTATAACGATATCAGTAATATATATATTAACTGGTTTAGTTTTTGTTACTTTTGGTTCTTTACAAAATATTCAAGAGATAGTTGATGCAAGTATGTCTGCAAATACAGATTTATCTACCTTACAAAGTGCAGAATTGGTGACAAATCTATTTACACCAATACTTGAATCAATATTACACAATATCTTTATATATTCCTTAGTAATACTGGGAGCAGGTGTAGTATTTTTGATAATAGGTATAGTTATAAAGAAAAAGGATAAAAAGGAAGTTAATGTAGAAAACGTTGTAGCTACTAATGAAGAAGATACTCCAAGTAAAAGTTAAGATAGGAAATAGGAAAGAGGGTGTAGAATTTAAAGATGGTATATATTTTATATATATAAATAGTCCTGCTAGGAATAATTTAGCTAACATCTCTGTAATAGACCTACTTTCAGAGTATTTAGATATACCAAAAAGTTATATATCTATTAAAAAAGGTTTAAAGAGTAAAAACAAGATTATTGAAATAAATGATGATTAAAAATGATATATAATTAAATATGAAATATATCATATCCCTAATATTCTCATTTCTAATAATCTCTCTATTTCCCATACCTTTAATTGATACATATAAAGAAGATGTCTCTATATTGAATGAAATACTTCCTACACCAACCCAAGAAGAACTTTTACTTGAAGATATGTCCAATGAAGAAAAAGTAGGTCAGTTATTTATCTTTGGTTTTGATGGTACATCCTTAACTAAAGAAAATAGAGAATTTTTAGAAGAGCATTACATAGGAGGGGTATTACTACTTAGTAAAAACATATCTTCTGAAAAACAATTAAAGAGTTTAATAAAAGATATACAAAGTACAAATGATATCCCCCTGTTTATTACAATAGATCAAGAGGGGGGATCTGTAGCGAGAATAAAGTGGGATGATAAGTTACTAGTTGCACAAAAGAATATAGATACTCCTAAAGAGGCATATGAAGATGCTAAATATAAAGGAGAATACATTAAGAGCTTGGGTATTAATATGAACTTTGCTCCTGTTGTTGAATATATAACTGATAAGGATTCATTCATATACGATAGGGTATATAGAGGATCAGAAAAAGATGTATATCTTAAAAGTATATCTGCTATAGAAGGGTACACAGATTCAGGTATAATCTCTGTACCTAAACACTATCCTGGACATAGTAATACCTCTACAGACTCTCACTACGATTTACCTGTTGTAAATATAACAGAGAGTCAATGGGATGAATATATACTACCATTTACAAATATATTAGATGGGACATCAGTAGATGCAATGATGGTTGGTCATGTATATTTTCCTAATATAGATAAATATCCTTCTACACTTTCGGGAAAGATAATAGGAGAGAAACTAATACGAGAATTGGGTTATGAAGGATTAATAATATCAGATGATATGGAGATGGGAGCATTAGATGATATAGATACAGATGTTAAGATTGCTAAGAGAGCTTTAGAGGCTGGTAATGATATTCTAATTTACAGTAAATATACTGCTAGACATCCTAGTCTTCAAAAAGATGTTTATGAATATATATTAGAACAGGTTAATAATGGAGATATGAATATAGATGATAAAGTATTAAAAATATTGGAGATGAAAAACAAATATGGAATTCTAAGCCTTTAGAAAATTCTCTGCCCATTCCCTAGCAGATCTAGGATAGAGATTAAGATTAGGAAGTTCAGATATATCTACCCACATAGGTTCATAGTAATTCTCTTCACATATAGCTCTGGATTCTTCACCAGACAATTTAGGTTCTCCCGAAACCCATTTACCAGTGAAATAGTAATCTATTTGCTCAGGATTTGAGTGAAAGATAAATGTGTAAGCAGGTTTTAAATCTTTAACTTCAATAGTTGTTTCTTCCATTATTTCTCTAATAGCTGTATCTATTGGTTGTTCATAGTTTCTCATATGACCACCAGGGAAAGTATAATATTCTCTTCCCTTCTTTCGTCTAAACATAACTAATACCTGATTATCTTTAGTGATAATTCCTCTAGCCTGCATATTATTATTTCTTATATCCGCATCTTCTGGTTTTTTCATAAAAAGTAAAAATAATTAAATGATATATTTATATAGTATGTCAGTTTAATGCAAATTACTAGGGGTAATGATATAATCACCCATATGAAAAATAAAACATATATATACAACACAAACCATCACATATAGACCTTCGGTGTCTATATCTTTTGTTGTATATATACCGAAGTAATATAAAGAACCCAAAAGGTTCTTTTTTGTTTAAATGTGATAATATAAATAAATTAATATAAATATTAAAAAATGAAAAACAATATAAATACACAACCGATGCCTGGCTTTATGGAACTCTTACCAAATGAACAGATGGCATTTAATAAAATGATAGAGAAGATAAGAGAGATATATGACCTATACGGCTTTAGACCAATAGAAACTCCGTTATTAGAAAGAGCTGAAGTCTTGTTAACAAAAGGTGGTGGAGAAACAGATAAACAGATATACAGATTTCAAAAAGGAGATAGTGATATAGCTCTTAGATTTGATCTAACAGTACCATTGGCTAGATATGTATCAGAATATCAAAATGATCTAATATTCCCATTTAAGATAGGGAATATAGGGAAGGTATATAGAGGAGAAAAGCCACAAGCAGGAAGATTTAGAGAATTCTATCAGTGTGATGCAGATATCATAGGTAGAGATAATTTAGATATTTCATATGATGCTGAGATTGTAAGTTTGATAAACGCATTACTTACTAATTTAGGTTTTAAAAATTTTACAATAAGGGTAAATAATAGAAAGATATTAAATGGATACTTTCAATCACTTAATATAGATAATACATCTGATGTGTTAAGAGTCTTAGACAAACTTTCTAAGATTGGTAAAGATAATGTAATAGGAGAATTAAAAGATTTAGGTATAACAGGTGAACAGATTGAACAAATCTTTAAACTTGTAGATATTTCAGAAAATATTTTAAAAAATCTTAAAGAACTAAATGTAGAAAATGAAATATATAAGAAGGGGGTGGAGGAATTAGAATATGTTATAAATAGAACTAAGGATTTTGAAAATAATATTAAAATAGATCTAACATTATCAAGAGGGCAAGATTACTATACAGGGACAGTATTTGAAGCAAGTTTAAATGATTATCCAGATTTTGGATCTATATGTGGGGGTGGTAGATATGACAATCTTACTTCATATTACACAGATAATAAATTCCCAGGAGTAGGATGTAGTATAGGTCTTACTAGACTATTTGATTGTTTACTTAGAAATAATTTAGTAGATATAAATAAACAGACTTCTACAAAAGTATTAATAATTGGTATGAACGGTTTTGATGAGTATGCTATAGATTTAAGTAAAGAATTAAGAAAAGAAAATATAAGTACAGAAGTTATATTTGGATTAAAGAATGGTTTTAAATATGCAGATAGGTTAAATATCCCTTATGTCATTGTAGTAGGAGAGGAAGAAGTAAAGAAGAATAGGTATACTCTAAAGGATATGGTCAGCGGTAAACAGAAGATGGTAAAAGAGAAAGAATTATTTAAGAACATCAAATAATTCACCTATATCATTAATAGTTGAAATATTTATTTCTTCATTATTCATATATTCTTCTGGTATTTCTTCATTATGTCTATTTATTAATACAGCATTTCTAGAGCCAATCTCTAACATTGGCAAAATATCAGCCTCTAGATTATCTCCAACAACTAGAGTATTAACTGGATTTGCATTAACAAGATCTAATGCCTTTAACCAATTCTTCTTATCTTTAACTTGCTCAATTGGTGTAGCTAGATATGGAATATCATACCCTATCAATTCACTTATTTTCCCAGCTTTAATTGATGTCCAATCTTCTCCGGCATGAGAATGCAAAACGATCTTTCTATTTGCTTTTAAAATACTTTGTAAAATATTTTGTATCGATCCATAAATTTCCGGAACAATGGTATAGAAATCTTTAAAATAATGAATTATGAAATCCTCTAATACCTCATCTCTTCTTCCAAGATATACAGTTAGAGCATTAATATATCGATTATCAATTAGTAGAGGCTTTCTTCCACTTTTTTCAAATTCTTCATACATTATATTTTCAATATCCATTGATATATGTTCAGGATTTTCATTTTTATCAATTTTTCTAGCTAAAAGAATACCTAAATTCTTTGTACTTTCTCTAAAATAGGTACTAGTATCCATCAATGTATTATCTACATCAAAAGCTACAGTATTTATTTCTCTTTTATCAAATACCTCTTTTAGATTTTCAATATTTAAAGAATCTGTTTGTTCCATTTATAATATTTATAAAATAGCAGTTTCATTATACCAGTTTTTAAATATAAACAATATTACTATAAGCTCTCACAGATACTTGTATTATTTTAACATTCGAAGTATATTATATTCTAAGATCTTTAATAATCTTTGTTATGCAGGGAGTTGTTGGTTATTCAACCATCCTTCATTTTCTTACTTTCTTAGGATTGTAAGAACTTCTGATGTATGTTTACATATTTTCGGGAGTTTTGGAGTTCCGGTGCAAACCCGGCTCTCTGCTTTGTTATGCAGGATGTTGTTGATTTTTTAATCATCCACTTTCTTACTTTCTTCGGATTGTAAGAGCTTCTAATATATGTTTACATATTTTTAGGGGTTTGGTGTTCCGGTGTAAACCCGGCGTCCTGCTTTGTTATGCAGGGTATTGCCGGTTGTTTAAACCTGGCTATCATTTTCTCACTTTCTCGTAAAGGAGGATGGATATTACGGTGTGAGTCCGTTACCCTGCTTTTTTGTTATCTATATGAATCATTAACTACTATTGATAATTTACTCGTATAAATATATAATGAAAGACTTAAAGGCAACGGCGAGGCAGAAAAGCTCAATGTTGCCTTTTACTTTATTACAACAAAAGGATCAATTTCAGATAGCATCTTTTTCTTTAAATCTTTAGCATTTAATGGCATCTTAAACATTTTCTTTTCTAAAACATTTATTAATTGAGCTTCATAACTGTTTTTTGGATATTTTTTAACACTTAATTTGCATTTAACACCATATGCAAAAATATCAGCAATCTGCTCCTCTATATCACCATTTGATTTATTCACAAAAGATAACGACGTTATACTTTGTGAAATATCTTTTCCCTTAATTTTTAATTCTTTAATACCATTAGCTTTATAATGATTTAATGCCTCATGATAATAATAATCTTGACTTAAAGAAGAAGATTCTACAGTTATTTTCCCGATATTTTGAGATGATGACATAGTAAAAAGAATAAAATTCTTAAATAGATTTCTACTCATTGTCTGTAATTTCCTTCTTTTTCCCCACCTCTTAGATGTAATACTTTTTTTATCTAAAACAATTGGGAATATTATAATACGAGATATAGATAAAAATTTAAAAAGATCATGATGAAATGAATTTCTCATACTACTATCCTTTAAATTTTTAAAATTTCCCATACATTTTCCCATATCTTGCGAATGAAACACTATTGCATCATTATCCCAATATTTATACTTTATCTGACCAGATAATATCTTAAGGGTTTCCTTTTTATCATCACTAATAACACAGCCGACAAGAATATAATAACCTGTACTACCAGAAAGCTGACCAGTTTCATCAATATATAATCTATTAATTTTCATACTAACTAATTATACTTTCTATAAGTACTTATATATAGATATATTATCCATTAAATAATGAATTAGTAATAAAAAAAACAGAGGTATATGCATACCTCTGTCTAATTACAAAATTCAAAGAATATTAAAACTCTTTCTTTCTTGCTTCATTTACTACTAATGCTCTACCATTAAGTTCGTAACCATTAAGAGCTTCTATAGCCTTATCTGCATCTGCATCATTAACAAATGTGATAAAACCAAATCCTTTAGATCTTCCACTCATCTTATCTGTGATGATTACGGCCTCTTCGATCTCTCCGTGCTCACCAAAAAGATTCTTAAGATCTTCTACGGTAGTTGCCCATTCAATGTTACCGATAAATAGTTTTTTGGACATTATATAAAAAATAAAAATTTAACAATCTAAACTATCTCTCTCTTTTGGAGGTCTGAGAGATAATCTCTAACTAACTCACAATGAAAAGAAAAAGTTTATA
>JAQVKD010000004.1 GCA_028694805.1 Candidatus Dojkabacteria bacterium | reverse complement strand
GTGGATGCTAATCAAGAAATTCGCTGGGAAAGATCGAAGATAAGATCAAGTAGTACAGACGATGTTACTTTTGAAGAATTTAAAGAAGCCGAAGAAAGAGAAAGTATATCTGAAAACCCTGCAGAGCAAAATTTGCCAAAGTGTTTAACTCTTACAGATCATATTATTTATAACAATGGAACTATAGAAGATTTAGAAGAACAAGTTTTAGAATATCTATCTACTCAAGAAAATCAAGAATTACAAAAGATTTCATAATTCTAAAAGATCTTTTTCAAAAACAACATTCTTACACCCTCGTCCATTTTCTCTATAGCATATCTCAAGGTCATTCTATCCATATCATCATAATTATCCTTGATAAACTTCTCAGCAATTTCACTATCTCTTTTCCAAATCTCTCTTAACATCCAGCCTACAGCTTTATGTATTAAATCATGTTCATGTGTTAGTAAAATTTTTGAGATTTTTAAAGCATCACCAAACTCATCATTTTTTATAAATGCAAATGTAGATAATATAGCAATTCTTTTTGACCAAAGATCCTCCTTATTAACTAATACATATAGAATATTTCTATCATTATCTAATAGATAATCACCTAAAATATTGGGGGCAGATAGATCTACCAAATCCCAATTATTTATATATTTAATATTATCTAAATATATATCGACAATCTCTTTCTTTACCTCTTTATCACCTTCTTTATATTTATATTCCAGAGCTTTTAATCCAAACAATCTATACTCATGTATTTCATGCTGAAGAAAACATATAGCCTCATCGATACTCATTTCTTTTTTAAATTTATTAACAACCTTATAAATATCTGGGTTTCTTACACCTAAAAACAGATCTGCTTCAGCATATTCACCCTTTCCTGTTTTAAAAAATCTGGCACTATGATCAGCTCTTTTTTTTGAAGCATATTTTTTAAATTCTTTTTTTACATCTTCAATCATATTCTTCAGTATATCAAAATTAGACAAAAAATTTTTAAGGCTGTACTATATCCTACAGTTAAATTTTTACATATTTTAATATATATGAAAAAAGTAATAAAAGTAGTATTAGTACTACTAATCGTATTAGGAGGAGGAGGCTATCTCCTAGCACAAGAGGCTGATGCAGCAGAACCAGGAGACACTCTCTATCCTATTGATATATTAGCTGAGAATATACAAAGATTAGTAACATTTGATGATCTTAAAAGTGCAGAATTAGAAACAGAGATACTTGCTGAAAGAGTTGCAGAATTAGAAGCCCTATCAGATTCTGATACAGATCTATCAGAAGTATTAGCAGCTGTTTCTGAACAACAAGACAGAGTACAACAAAAATTAGGAGATCTTGAAGCTAATGCTGATAAATATCAAGATGGTGAATTAGAACAGATTCAAAATCAATATGAATTACAACTCGAACAGCATATACAAGTTATGCAGCAAGTAGAAAATAATGGAGAAGAGTCTGCTTTGGAAGTCAAAGAGAAATTAGAAGAGAATTTAGAACAGTGTGGAACAGGGACATGTGGTACTACAAAAGAAGATACTGGTAATTCTGATGGAACAAATGGAAATTCATCAAATGACGATACTACTAATGGAAATAGTGATAGTGACAATGGATCTACGAATGGTAATGGAAATAACTAAAATATATCTTCATTGAGAATAGAAGAGGGGCATTAGCTCCTCTTTTTCTTTATTTCACTTTAACTATGGTAAAATCACCATATGAACAAAACTTTCTATATTAAAACATATGGCTGTGCAATGAATACTGCAGATGGAAATAGTATTAGAAACATTTTAAATAGTTATAGTTTAACTGAAACTAAGGATTGGAGAAAAGCAGATATCATATTCCTAGTAACATGCAGTATTAGACAACAAGCAGAAGACAAGGTGTCCGGATGGGGAATAAAGTCTCAGAATAAAGATTTTAATGATAAGACAGTAATATTAACTGGATGTATGGCACAAAGATATGACAGAGAAAATAATCAGATATCTGAGAAATACAAAAAGACTTTGTTAAGGAAACATCCATGGATTACACATATAATAAATATTAAAGAAATAGACCAACTACCCAAGATTCTGAATATTGATGACTCAGATCAAATAAATACACAATCTATTAACTATGATATAAACAACAAATACCAAGGTCTCTTCTCAACATCGCATGGATGTGACAATTTCTGCTCATACTGTATAGTCCCATATGCTAGAGGAGAACTAATAAATCTTCCTAAAAAACAGATATTAGAAAATATCAATAATTTCATTTCAAATGACGGGAAAATAGTTACACTCCTTGGTCAGAATGTTAATAGTTGGGAAGACGAGAGTAGGAATTTCATAGACCTTCTAAAAGAGGTGGAGAAAATAGATGGAGAATTCTGGATTAATTTTCTTTCATCACACCCAAAGGATTTTAGTAATGAATTAATAGATTTAATTACAACACATGAGAAATTTCTTAAACATTGCAATATAGCAGTACAATCTGGATCAGATAGAATCTTAAATCTTATGAATCGCAGATATAAAGCTCAAACTTTTATAGATATCTGCGATCAGATTAAAGCTAAAGATCCTCTATTTAGAATAACTACAGATGCAATAGTGGGTTTTCCTACAGAAACAGATGACGATTTTAATAAAACTATTAACCTTGTTAAAAAATGTGAAGTAGAGATGGTATATATTGGAAAATACTCACAAAGAAAAGGTACAGTAGCTAGTAAAATGACAGATAATGTATCTCTATCCATAAAGAAGAAGAGAGAAAAGATATTAAGAGAATGTGTAAATGAAATTAGAGAGAGAAAACATAAACAGTTACTAAATAAATCTATACCCGTCTTAATGATTGAACCTAATAAAGGAATCTCATATTACAATCATGAAGTAATTACAGAAAAAAAGTATAAACCTGGCAAGATCTATAATCTAGAAGTTAATGGATACAGTAGAAGCGGGTTAAAATGTTAATATCTGGTATACTTAGGTATGAAACAGTTAAAAATATATACAATAGAAAATAAAGAAGAAGAAATAATTTTAAGAAACAAATCTAAAGAGGTTTCTCCTAAAGAGCTTAAAACAAAAGAATTCCAAGAATTTTTAGAAGACCTTTTACATACTGCAAAAACCAGTGAAGAGCAGGTAGGTATAGAATCTGGAGGCATTTCTGCTCCACAGGTTGGAGTTAACAAAAGTGTTGTATATATCTTTAACTATGACACTAATGAATTTGAATTAATACTTAATCCAGTAGTACAAAATATAGGAAGTAAGACAGATATAGATATAGAGGGTTGTTTAAGTGTTCCTAATGTAGAAAAAAATGTCGAGAGATTTAAAAAGATAAAGGTTAAATATATGGATAAAGATGGGAAAATAATTAAAAGGAGATTTAGTGGTTTAAATGCAAGAGTAGTTCAACATGAGAATGATCATCTAAATGGCATTCTATTCATAGATAAAGCTATAGACTAGAAAAATTTTAAAAGAATATATACAATATTTAAAGTAATATTAGTGACTGCCTTTATGAAAAAATTTTTAACTGGAATACTAATCACATTTCTTCTACCAAGTTTCGTTTTTGCAGAAGATATATCTGTTAGTGATCTACTAGGAACAGATGAAGAGGTTAAAGCTGAGGAAGTAGCACAGTTAGAAGAACAAAGAACTGAGGAGATTGAAAATGAATTACAGATTTCTATACCAGATTACACAGACAATCCAAGTCATATAATAACATTCATAGATCCTTCAGAAGAGAAAGCTGGAGTAGAGATAGATATTGATGAGAGTGGATACAAGGATATAACTAGTCCATATTCATTACCATCCTTAAGTATTGGAGAGCATCATCTTAAGTTTAGATTTGTAGATTCAATTGGTGCAACAAAAGTTTTAGAATATGATATCGTTATTATTCCAAGACCTCCAATAATAAAGGCCCCACAATTTACTGATAATAATCTCATAATATCTGGAACAGGTTTAGCTAATAGCGAAGTTGTTTTAACTGTTTCTGTTGGCGCAGATCACTATACAGAGATAGCAGAAATTAATGGTGATGGTGATTGGAATACAGCTATAGAGTTTGATACTGTAGTTGATGGTATATATACAATTTATGGATATACGAGAAAAGATGGTTATGCTAGTAACCCTAGTGAACCCGCAGTTGTCCAATATGGAGATGATGTTACTACTAATATTAATAGTAACTCTGATATAAGTTTTAGTTTTAATGATTTAGATTTTGATAATATCATATCAATCATTGGTCAAAATCCAGATCTTTTGATTTTGACAGTTTCTGGAATTTTGTTTGGTGGATTGGTTACAGCATTACTTTTTCTTCTTATCAATAAGACAAATAGAGATGACCATGATACCGAGATTGAAAAGAAAATAAATGGTAAACAGAAGAATGAAAAAACATTATTAGAACTTTTTGGAGAAGAATCTAATAAAGAAGTAAAAAAACCTCAAAAAGAAAAGAAAAAAGAGAAGAGAGTTAAAAAGAGTAAGAAAGAGAAAAAGAATGAGGATATTAAAGAACCTCAAAAAGTAGAAAATGAGAAAGAGGCAATATTTACTAGAAGAGATTTCTTAAAAGATTTTAAGAATTTTGATCCAGATAAAGAATCTGGTAAGGAGAATAAAGAGCCTACTGATAAGAACAAAAAGGATGTAGTTGTTACACTAACATCAAAAGTAGAAGAGTAAATATCTATCATGATAAAATACCTTATATCTATTAAGCCAGGATGGTGGAATTGGCAGACACGCTACGTTCAGAACGTAGTCCATTAAAACGGGTGGGGGTTCAAGTCCCCCTCTTGGCACCATGCTGGTAATCTATAAACATTGAAGAGCTATTTTACAATTTCCCATTCATAAATATTCCTATAAATATCCTCTACTCTAACAATATTCTCAATATCTATACCAGAGATATCATCCTTTACTACATATAAATATGAAGGTCTATAAAGAAAAACAACTGGCATATCCTGTATTAAATATTTCTGAATTAATGCATAATCCTCCTTTCTATCCTCTCTATCTATGGTCTTTCTCCCTTCCTCTAACAAGATATCTACACGACTAAATTCATAACCAGATAGATTTAAATTAGGATATTCTTTTTGTAAAGAATGCCATAAATTATACTGATCTGGATCTACAGTTAACTCAATCTCATACATGAGAAGTTCGAAATTTCTAGTCGCTAAAATCTCCTGAGTTAATTGAGAGTATGTTAAAGGTTCAAGATTAACAATAACACCCTCATCAGCTAAAATTGTAGACAATGTTTCTAAAAGCTTTTGATTACTCTCATTATCAAGATAACTAATAGTAAATGTAAGTAATTTCCCATCTTCTGTTTCAAAATAGCCATTAGATTCATTTCTTGTGTAACCAGCCTCTTCTAAAGCCTCTTCTGCCTTCTCTGGATCATATTTAGGATAATCAATAGAAGAAGAATATGCCCAACTACCTTCGTATATAGGACCATATAGGACATCTCCAGAAATACCAGACTCTTCTAAGAGTTTCTCTTTATCAATAAGATAATTTATCCCCAATCTTAAAGATTCGCTCTGAAATTTCTCTTTTCTTAAATTAAAGAAAAGTAATCTCTCTCTATATGGAAGATCTATTCTATCGACTACATATGAACTATACTCATTAACAAAATCTGCAGTATAGTTATCAGGTAATACAACAGCATCCAATAGATCATTCCTAAAAGCAGATTCTAAACTAGAGATATCTGAATATACTCTAAAAATTAGATTAGAAATATTAGGTTCTGGATTGAAATACTCTGAAGCTTGTAAATATACAATATTAGGCTCACTCTTAGAAATCCTATAAGGACCAGATCCAATTGGATTTCTAGCAAAAATATCAAAAGGCATATCCTTCAAAGAGATATCTTCTAATATATGTTTTGGCACTATATACACAGAGGCAAGTTCAGGAAATATTGCATTTGTTTGTGGGAGAGTAAATTGAATAGTATCTGAGTCTATAATTTCAATATCAACGTCAATCAAACCAGAACCTACAGTATCATATCCCTCTTCTGTAGATAGAGATATCGCAGTTTCAAATGTAAAAAGAATATCATCTATAGCTAGAGATTCTCCATCACTCCATATATGATCCAAACTAATATCAAAAGTATATACCTTACCATTATCACTAACACTCCATTTTGTAGCAATCCCTGGCAAAATATTCTCTTTTGAATCTATATATACAAATTTCTCAAAAACTAATTCCTGTATGGCTTTATCTATATCATTCTGATTACTAAACAAAGGATTAAATGTTGATATCGCACCAACCCTTCCCTCAATGTAGTAGTTACTCTCTTTAGGAGATATTTTTTCAGCAAAAGTAGTACTTCTTAGAAATATAAATAAACCTAAACCTATTAGAGCGAAAAGAATTATTGTACTAAGGGGAGTTGTTAGTTTAAGAAACTTGGCAATATAATCTGGGTAATTCCAAAAGAAATCTCTAATCGTGTTCTCTTTTCTATCCCGTTTAACTCTCTTAATCCCTGAATTATCTGAGATTTTACTAAAAGCCTCGTACATAGAAAGAACCTTCTTTTCCTTTTTCTTCTTTTTCTCTTCAGACATATTAATCTGCTAATTTAAGCAAAGTTAAAGATATAACAACCAAAATAACTATTAGGGCAATGGTGAAATAGTAGAGAAATTTTTCTAATCCTCTTTTAGTTCTAAAAACTTCACCTCCACCTCCAAACATTTTTCCTAAACCCTCTGCACGATTTTGTAAAAGGATAGAGATTACAAGAAGAGAAGAAATAACTATTTGTACGATAAGTAATATTTTATACATGTGGCTATTATACTACAAATTTAATCGGATTTATCCATAAGATAAAATACTGAGCTTATAAAACATGAGACAAGAGCAAAGATAATAATAGTAAGTATTGGAGACATCTCGAAGCCATTAACCTGTAGGAAATCGGCATTTATACCAAGAAACTGACTACTTTCAACAAAAAATCCTGTCATAAAAATCTTTAATAAGAATAGTATTCCTATTGTTATTAAAGTTGACATTAAGATATATGTTAAAAAGTTTATTTTTATAGTTAAAAATTTTAATAACGGTTTAGTTAACATAATCCCCATTGACAAAATGATGAGCGTAAGAATGAAATATATTGTTATAGTTGGCATTACAATTCCACTAAAAATTGTAGTTGAAAAGAAGAAAATCAAAATCAAAATAAATAGATTTTTCAAATAACTAACCATATAAATAAAAATGACAGTTTATTTTTGTACTATTAATATAATATATTAAAATAGAGTTGTAAAACTAATTTCTATCCCATATACTTTAACTGAAATGACTGCTCAAAAGTTTTGTAAAACAAAAATTGTTGCCACTATTGGTCCATCAAGTTGGGACGAAGATATCTTAAGGAATATGATTAGTTCTGGCTTAGATATGGCTAGAATTAATGCATCCTTTGCTGACTTTGAAGAACTTAAAAGAGTTAAGGAAGCTATTAGATCAATCTCTCCAAGAATTTCCTTAATCTTAGACACCATGGGAAATAAAATTAGGGTAACGGGATTTTCAGAAGCAAGAGATGTAAGAATTGGAGAAACTATAATATTGATTCCTTCAAGTAGAAATATCTCCACTGATAATGAGATACAAATTACATACAACGATCTATATAAAGATATTTCTAGAGGAGCCACTATCTTAATTGATGACGGTGGGTTAGAGCTATCAGTTACAGATATCATAGAGGATAAAATTGTATGTACTGTTAAAAATGATTTCACCATAAATCCACAAAAAACAGTCAATATCCCTAATCAAGAACTTAGCTTCCCAGAATTAACAGAGAAAGATATTGCAGATATAAAGAGCGCCGTTGAATTAGATTATGATTTTGTTGCCCTTTCGTTTGTACAAAAGAAATCTGTAGTAGAGAAGGCAAGAGAGATTTTAGGTGATAGTAAAATAAATATAATTTCTAAAATCGAAAATCAAACAGGTTTGGATAATTTTGATGAGATTTTAGAAGTATCAGATGCCATTATGATCGCTAGAGGAGATTTAGGAGTAGAAATTCCGTTTGAGAAGATACCAATAATTCAAAAACAATTAGTATATAGATGTAGAAGTGTTGGGAAACCATGTATCATAGCGACTCAGATGCTTGATAGCATGAAAAAGAATCCTCACCCCACTAGAGCAGAGGTTAGTGATGTAGCAAACAGTATTATCGATGGTACAGATGCTATAATGCTTTCTGCAGAAACATCAGTTGGAGAGTATCCAATTGAGAGTGTAAAGACAATGAATAGAATTGCGACATCCACAGAGGATACCCTCATCCCTCAAATGGTCTACGGGAATACGGATGCTACAAGAGATACAGACGAGCTTTGTAAGAGCCTTTACAATTTAACTAATAGTATCGATATCAATGCCGTATTAGTACTATCTGAAACAGGAAAGACAGTTCGTTCTCTATCAAGACATAGATTAACTATACCAATATTCGAAGTAACTAATGATATTAGCAGAGTTAGAATTGATAACTTACTACGTGGTGTGAAAACATACTTTACAGGAAATCTGTCGGATGATAGAGATGAGAGTATCAGTAAGGCAGTAGAAATCATTTTTTCATATGGAGAGTTGGATTTTAACGATAAAATTGCTATTATTAGCGGTAGTTCAATAAAAAATAAAGAGAATAATAGTATTTTAGAGATTACTACTGTTAAAGATTTAATCAAGAATTAATTGGTGACGTAGCCAAGTTGGTTAAGGCCGTGGTCTGCAAAACCACTATCATGGGTTCGAGTCCCATCGTCACCTCCATAGTATTGAAAATATGCTCTGTATAAATTAAAATACATGACTACACTTTATATGCCGAAGTGGTGGAACTGGCAGACACGCGGGACTTAAAATCCCGTTCTAGAGATAGAGTGGGGGTTCAAGTCCCCCCTTCGGCACCAACCCATTAGTAGTTAATCAATATACTTCAAAATAGAGTCTTTATTTTGTTATAATGAAATGATATGAAATTAGTAAAAGAAAAAATCTCTCTAGAAGAATTAAAGAATATGGCTTCTAAAATGTTTGGAAACCTAGTTAAGGCTGTCATAGATGTAGAGAAAGAAGATTTTGTTGTAGATGCTGATCTTCATTCAGATCAAGAAAGTTTTTTATTAGAAAATGGCTCAAATCAAAAGGATCTTTGGGGAATAAATATTTATCCAAATAAAGATATTTCTGAAAGAATAGAATTTGATTCCATGATAAATCTTAGACCTTCTTTTGGGAATTATTCTAGAAATGTTGAGGATAAAAATATCCAAGAAAGAATTTTAAAAATTGTTAACTCCAAAATCTCTGAATAATGAACAACATTCAACATAAAAATTTAGCTAATGGTAGATGGCAAAAAATGTCATTTCTAGAGCAAATGGCAAATATAGGCAGTGAAGTATATAGGGCAATAAATTCTAAAGAGAAAGGAGAGAAACAAGATGCTTTACTTGCTTTTAACAGATCACTAGAACTTTTTGATTTATCAAAAGAAAGTAAGAGGAGTTTAGCTCAATACAAGGAATTATGCAGAATGCGAGAAATTTGGGTTGATTATTTCAAGTATAACAATGAATATAGTTCAACAGAAGAAGGAATCAATAATTACTTTAAATATTTAACCATTGCCTATAAAAATAGGTAAACAAGCTAAAAAGCATCATCAAATAAATCAGGATCATCATTACCACACTTAGGACATACATTTAAAGGCTGTTGACCCTCATATACAAAACCACACTTCAAACACTTCCATCTAAGCCATCTATCACTTAAATCTTCAGGACTAAGAGTATTTTTTTCAAACTCTGAGCCTCCGACATTTCCTGGTTGACTCTGAACATGTTGCGTAGGATCATCTGACTGTACAGGAGTATTTGTTTGATTATTTTTTAATTCCTGCATCTTTTAAAAATTTAATAATTAAATTAAACGTCTGATCAGGACTCTGATCAGAATTATCAATAACCAAATCATTATATTTTTCTTGATGATCATAATCTATACCATACAGATTTTTATATCTTCTTCTATCATACTTATATCTTGAAGATAGGTTTCTTCTAATTTCATATTTTTTCAACACATTTATCAATTTCCCATCATTCTCAGAAACCTCTTTTTCAAAAGCTCTTTTCACTCTAACATCTAAACTAGCATCTATCCAAACTTTAGCTGAACAAGGAATATTCTCTATTGTAGAAAGTGCCGCAAAAACTTTACTATCTATAATAACATTACCTCTCTTTGCTATACTCCTTAATCTATCATCAACCTCTTTATCAATCTTTAAGATTTCCGAAGGAGAAGAGTACCTATAAAAATCCTCTAGAGAATTAAATTCTTTACCTTTAGCAATCTCTTTGAAAGCTTTTCCACCTTGGATAAGTTCTAATTGGAAATAGTCTGCAAGCATCTTTGCAATAGTAGAAGATCCACTCTTACCCGGTCCACCGATAACCAAAACAATTTGTTTATCCATATACTAATATTGTATATTAGATAAACAATGGTGTCGAGAAAAAAGAAAAACAATAAAATTGCAAAAAAAAGATTAGGTTCAGGAGATAAGATAATCCTAATAATATCAATATTAATGATCATCTTTGGATCAATGATGATTTTTGATGCCAGTATGTATGTTGCAGATCAAACTTTTGATGATAAATTTCACTTTCTAATATTACATCTAAAATGGCTAAGTTTAGGATTAATAATTGCAACAGTAATATATTTTTGGGACTATCACAATATACTTAAATTAGCAGTACCTGCATTAATTGGAGTAATTTTACTCTTACTCTTAGTACTAATTGCTGGAGAAGAAATAAATGGTGCAAAAAGATGGTTTTCGCTTGGAGGTCTTGGAAGTATACAACCAGCAGAGTTAGCTAAAGTCGCTATTATAATCTACTTAGCATCATGGCTATCCAAACAGAAATTCCAGTATAAAACGATAACCTCTGCATTTAAGGATGGATTTGGAAGACACTTATTGAATTTTGGTGCAATCATTGGGATAGTCGCCATTCTTATAATTCTTGAACCAGATCTAGGAACAACTATGGTCATATGTATAACCGCATTCCTTATGTTCCTTATGTCTGGAGAAAATAGAGTCCATACTTTTGGTACCGTACTGGCTGCGGGAATTTTGGGAGTACCATTAGTAACAGTTGCTGCCATTATAGAGCCATATAGACTAGAACGAGTAAAAACATATTTAGATTTGCTTTTTACTGGAAATGTATCAGATCCACAAGGTAGTGGATATCAAATGCAACAGATATTGATAGGTGTAGGAAGTGGTGGTTTCTTCGGAAAAGGTTTTGGGCAATCAAGACAAAGATTTGGCTATTTAGTAGAGAATACCGCTTTTACAGATTCCATATTTGCAATTCTACTAGAAGAATTAGGATTTCTAGGAGGAAGTATACTAGTTTTTGCATGGATTCTTTTCTTTTTAAGAGGATTTAAAATAGCACAAAATGCTCCAGATAAAGAGGGAAGGTTACTAGCAATGGGGATAGTCGTTTGGCTTACAATACAAGCATTTCTTAATATGGGTGCTAATGTAGGATTAATACCCTTAACAGGTATGCCACTACCATTTTTTACATATGGAGGATCAAGTACACTTGTAACATTAATAGGAGTTGCTATACTTCTTAATATATCTAGATTTACAAAACTAAATGGAAAAAGTTAAAAAAATATTAATAACAGGTGGAGGATCAGGTGGACATATATCCGTTGCATCTGGGTTAATAGAGGGTATTAAGAAAAAGGATTTTGAAATATACAAAAATCTCATATATGTTGGAGGAGATTTGGGAATGGTTGGAGAAGATTACGGGAATTCTTTAGAACAAAAGAAATTCGAAGATGCAGAGTTTAAGTGTAGATATATTAGAGCAGGAAAATTACAAAGGAAACTATCAATAACTTCAATAAAGCTTTTCTTTAGAACAATTTTAGGTTTAATAGATTCATTTAAGATAATAAATGAAGAAAAACCTAATCTAATATTTTCAACAGGAGGATTTGTAACAGTACCAATATGCATTGCTGGGTGGTTGAAGAAAATCCCAGTATATCTACATGAACAAACAGCTACTGTAGGACTATCAAATAAAATTGTTGGCAAGTTTGCAAAGAAAATATATATAGCATTTGATAGTTCTAAAAGATATTTTAAAAAAGATAAAATTGAATTAGTTGGAGATATTGTAAGAGAAGCTATAACAAATTTTGATATTGAGAGAGTAGATCCTACAATAAAAGATTTAGTTGAGAACTATGACAAATCACCACTCATATATATTTCTGGAGGAGGATTAGGTTCACATAAAATAAATAAAAAAATATTTGAAGATTTATCTAAACTCCTTTCTGAATATAAAATTATTTTACAAACAGGAGACAATCAAGAATATAAAGATTTTGATAAAGCAGTTGAACTTAAAAAAACACTATCTTCACAACTTCAAGAAAGATTCTTACCAATAAAATTTCTAAATGATGATAACATTGGATATGTATATAAAAATGCTAATTTTTTCATAGGTCGAGCTGGAGCAAATACCGTATATGAGATAGCAGTATTAGAAAAGCCCTCAATATTTATACCAATCCCATGGGTTACGAATAACGAGCAATATGAAAATGCTAAAGTTTTAGTAGATATTGGTTTATCAATCATACTAGAAGAGAACTCTTTAGATAACACAAATCTTTTAGATTTAATTAAAGAATCGATTAAATCTTTACCTAAACCAGATATGAATATTTCAGAATTAAAAACGAAATTTCCAATTAATGCAGTAGAAAAAATATTAAATGATATATTTAAAAATGAAAATATCTAAGAACAAATCTCTTAAAAATTTAAATCAATATGGAGTAGATGCAAATGCAAAAATTTTTGTAGAACTTGAAGATTTAAATGATATCCAAGAACTAGAAAATTCAAAAATATTAGATAATGAAAAATTTTTAATATTAGGAGATGGAAATAATATATTATTTCGAGATAATTTTGATGGAGTAGTAATTAAACCAAAATTTAAGGGAAAAAAAATTATTAAAGAGGATGATAAAAATGTATGGATAGAAATATATAGTGGGGAAGATTGGGAAGAGTTTGTTACATGGGCTGTAGATAACAATTACCAAGGTATAGAAAATATGACTATGATCCCAAGTAGTATTGGTGGTGCAGTATCACAAAATATAGCAGCATATGGACAAAACATTATGGATGTAGTCGAATCAGTCGAAACTTTTGATTTACAAAAGAAAGAATTTAAGACTTTTACCAATGAGGAATGTGAATATGGGTATAGATCAAGCATATTTAAAAGAAAATATAAAAGTAGATTTTTACTAATTTCAGCAGTTTTTAAACTAAATAAAGTAGCAAATGAATTAGAAACAAGTTACCATGAAAGAGCTTCACGTTATGGATCTTTGGAGGAAGAATTGAGGACTTTTGCCGAAGAACCATACAACATAAAAGATGTTATGATAGCAGTACAGAATCTTCGTACAAAGAAACTCCCATCTGTAGATGAATACGGGACATGTGGTTCTGTATTTTCCAATCCAGTAGTAACAAAAGAAAAATTTTTTGAATTATCAAAAATTATTTCAGAATTGCAATCATATCCGATAGACAAATTACAATACACAAGAAAAGATTGGTTTAATGTAAATGAAGAGTATGTAAAAATACCTGCAGGTAGAATTATTGATCAACTTGGATGGCTTGGAAAATGGGAAGGTGATGTTGGTGTTTATGATAAGCATGCTTTATGTGTAGTAACAAACAGAAAGGCTTCCGGAAAAGAAGTATTTGATTTTCTAGAGAAGATAAGACAGAATGTAAAAGAAAGCTATGATATAGATTTAGATTATGAAATAAATATAATTTAAGTAAAATTCTTCTATGGCAGATCTAATAGTAAGAGGTGGAAAGAAATTAAATGGGGAAATAACACCAGCTGGAAATAAAAATGCGGCACTCCCAATACTTTGTGCAACACTATTAACAGATGACACTATCACATTAAAAAATTTTCCAGATCTTTTAGATGTTAACAAATTAATAGACTTACTCATCTCTCTTGGATCTGAAATTAATTGGGATAAAGAAAATAAAACTATTACAATTAATAATAGTAATTTAAGAAAAGATTTTGGGGAAGAGGGTTTTCCTTTAGGAATGAGAGGAGCAGTACTATTACTTGGGCCACTTGCTGTAAGAATGGATAAAATAGAAGTAAAAACTGAGATAGGTGGATGCTCACTTGGTATAAGAGAATTGGATCCTCATATTGATGTTTTAAGAAGCCTTGGGGCAGAAATTAAAACTAACCATCATTTAATAATAGATACTTCAAAAGGATTAAGAGGAGGAAGTATCTGGCCTGACTACATGTCCGTTACTACAACAGAGAATTTCATAATGGCGGCATCTAAAGCTAACGGAATATCAGAAATGACAAATGCTGCCTCAGAACCACATGTACAAGCACTTTGTAATTTCTTAAATCAAATGGGAGCTAAAATAGATGGAATAGGGTCTTGCAAGGTTGTAATTGAAGGAGTTGAGAATTTACATGGTACAGAATTTACAATACCTTCAGATCATCATGAAATCGCGACTTTACTTGCTCTTGGAGCTATGACCAAAGGTTATGTAAGAGTTAAGAATTCAGAACCAGAATTCTTTCCACTGATAAACAGATCTTTTGAAAAATTAGGAGTCAATATTAAATACAATGGTGATACTGCATATGTTAAAGGTAATCAGAAATTAAAAGTGTTAGAACCATATACAAAGAATATGCTTCAAAAAATAGAGGCAGCACCATGGCCATATTTCCCAGCAGATTTGATGCCACTTCTAATGGCTTTGGCTGTTAAAGCAGACGGATCAATAATGTTTTGGAACAAACTATATGAAGGAGGTTTCTTCTGGATTCCTGAAATGATAAAATTTGGCGCAGAAATAGTTATGTGTGATCCACATAGAGCAATTATTTTTGGAAATAAACCACTACAACCAGCTACTGTAAATGCACCTGATATTATTAGAGCAACGGTTGCTCTACTAATGGTAGCATTAACAATAGATGGCGAGAGTAGAATTAACAACGCAGATACGATTAAGCGAGCTCATCCTGATTTTGTAGAAAACCTAAACAAACTAGGTGCTGATATAGAATGGGTAGAGTAGATTACTCAACAATATTGTATAAACCTATACTATGACTAGCTTTTAGTAAAATAGCGATATCTTTAGATTTTACGTTAAGATCATCGATGATTTTTTTAGCATCTTCCCAGCTTTTCAATTGTTCTCCAACCCCAAAGTCATTATAAAAATCTCCAATATAATAAACTTTATCAAAACCTTTTGATTTTACTAATTCTCCAAGTAATTTATGCTGATCAGCACTCACATCTCCAAGTTCCTTCATATCTCCTAAAATTACAACTCTTTCATACTTATCTTCAGCAAAGATATCATTAAAAGTTTCGATAGACATCTTCATAGAAGTTGGATTAGCATTATAAGCATCATTTACTATTTTAATTCCATCTTTAAAATCTTTAATTTCAAATCTTCCAGAAAACCCATTATATTCCTCAAGTGATTTAATAGAATCAATAACTTCTATACCAAGTAGTTCTGCTAGAGATATTGCTGCAAGAGCATTATATGCCAATCCTTTTCCATATGCCTTAATTTTACAATTATATTCGGCACCTTTATAAACAAATAAAAATTCTGTTCCCTCCATAGAGACATGAGAATCTACTAATCTAAAATCAGATCCCTCCACACCATATGTTAAAAGTTGATAGGTGTAATTCTTTTCAATTTTCTTAAGCCATTCATCATCACTGTTTAATACCAAAGGTTTTCCACTACGATGCAGATAATCAGCAAGGTCTTTCTTAGCATTAAAAACATTCTCTATACCACCGACATTCTCTGCATGTACATAACCAATATTTAGTATAACTCCAAGGTCTGGCTCAATAGCTCTGCATTGCCAACCAATTTCACCAGCTCTATCCATTCCCATTTCTAAAACAATATATTCTTCGTTATTATATTTTGATAACAACTTAGCATTCCCCCAAAGTGTATTAATATTACTATCAGTACTCAAAACGGACCCTTTATCTTTAAGTATTTTGACAAGCATTTCTCTAGTAGTAGTTTTTCCGGTACTTCCAGTTATTGCTACTTTTGGAGCTAAAATTTTTGAGAAGAGAATATTTACAACTTTTTCTAAACCCTCTTCGATACTATCTACAACGATAAGAGGTTTTTTAAGATCAACAAGGTTGCTTAAATGACTACTATCACATAAAGAAATAATTGCTCCTTTTTCAAATGCTTCAGGAATAAAATCATGACCATCAAAATTCTCTCCCTTTATTGGAAAAAAAATATCTCCAGGTTCTACAGTTCTACTATCATAACTAACACCAGTTATTGATAAATCTTCATAATTTAATATTTCAAATTCTGGAATATTCTCCTTAATTTCTGATAAAGGGACATTCATACGAATATATCTCTTAAGTTATATGCCTCTATCTAGATATTACCACTTTCAGAAGGTCTGTCCTAGGTCCGACCCCAATTTCAACAATCTCAGCCTTTTATTAAGCTTGTAGGTATAAGAGAAAACGATCGGAGAATATTACAAGAACACTAAATTTAAGATAAACGGATATTACCTTTTTGCATATATAAAGTTTGAGATTGTTGTTAGAAATCCCATGGATATTTGGTTTTATAGAAAGAAATGGGGTCGGACCTAGGACAGACCTCAATAATATAGAGCTTGTAGTATTTCTTACTTGACCTATATGTAATTTTAGTGATATGTTAGTGGCAAGAAGTGGAAAAAAGTGGTGAATAGTGATATATTAAAAACATGTTAATAGGAGAATACACAAGTAAAGTAGGAGAGAAGAAAAGAGTTTCACTTCCTAAGAAATTTAGAATGGAGTTAGGAGATGAAATTATACTAACTCGAGGTTATGAAGATGCATTGATAATAGTAAATAAAAAATTATGGAAAACCATAGCATCTGAAGTAATAAATGGCTCTTTTATAGATAAAAACATCCGAGATACAAGTAGATTCTTAGTAGGTGGTGCTAAAGAGATTCAATTAGATTCTCAAGGAAGATTTGTAGTACCACAATCACTATTTGAACATGCAAGTTTAGAAGACGAAATCGTATTTATAGGATTAGTAAACTGGATAGAGGTTTGGGATAAAACAAAGTGGGAAGAGAGGTTGGGATATCTTAAAGATAATAGCGATAAGATAGCTGACGAGATTAGTAAGATGAGTAAAGAAAAAAATGGATAAGATACATATTCCAGTTCTACTAGAAGAATCAATAACGGCATTAAATATAGATCCAAATGGTTTCTATATTGATTGTACCCTGGGGGATGGAGGTCATAGCTATAAGATACTGTCCCGACTTTCATCCCAAGGGTTATTACTAAGTATAGATAGAGATCAAAACGCTATTGATTTTGTGAAAGAATACTATGAAATACCGTCTAACTGGATTATCGAAAAAGATAATTTCTCAAATATTAAAAATGTTTTAGAGAGATTAAATATCTCAAGAAATCCAAGCGGTATCCTTATGGATCTAGGTCTCTCTTCAAGACAGTTAGAATCTTCAAAAAACAGAGGTTTTAGCTACCAAGAAGATAACGAATCCCTAGATATGAGAATGGATACAGACCTAAATGTAAATGCTCTAGATCTACTTAAAGCTTTAAATGAAAAAGAATTAAGTAAACTTTTTAAGCTATATGGAGAAGAAAGATATGCGAAGCCAATAGCTAGAGCGATAAAAGAAAATACTTCGGATATAAGTACTGTTGGAGACCTTACAAGCCTTATCTACAAAGTTGTTCCGGTAGCCTCGAACAACAAAAACCCTTCACGCAGGGTATTTCAAGCCCTGCGTATAGCGGTAAATGATGAGCTTAATAGCTTAAAGGAAGGATTAGATAGCGCTTTTGAGGTCTTATCAACAGATGGAAGACTCCTAGTGATAACCTTCCATTCTTTAGAAGATAGAATTGTTAAAAGATTCTTCAATGAGAAAGAAGATAACAAGGAAGGAAAGATTATCTCAAAAACCCCAGTAATTCCAAATGAAAAAGAATTACAGGAAAATCATAGATCTTCATCTGCGAAATTAAGAATATTAGGGAAAATTTAATATATATTAACTGCCTACAATTGAAAAACACTAGTCTAACACTCAAAATTTTTGTACTTTCAACATTCATATTTTTTGTCGCCCAACTAATAGTCAACTCTAATTTAAGTCCACTTGGAACAAAATTACAAAGCCTAAATAGCGAAAAAGACTACTTAGTAGAAGAAAACGAAAATATTCATGAAGAATTAGCTAAATTAGACTCTATTGTCGTAGTTAAAGAACTTGCTCAAAAGAAGCTCAATTTTGATAAAAGAGATCCACAATCTACAATATATTTACAAACAGAAAATGTTTTAGCTGAGAAATAAAGATATGACTAGCTTAAACAAACTCCATAGTGGGAGACGGGGATCAAAAAAGAAATTCTCTAAATCAGGATATACCTTAGTAAATGTATTAACAATATCACTTGGTGCTTTTGTTTTAATACAGGCTTTTAGATGGCAAATAATACAAAGAGATAGATTCTTGGCATTAGCATCACAGCAGTATCAAAATACAGAAGAAGAGCTTCCACAGAGAGGAAAGATTTTAGCTATAGATGGAACTATTCTTGCAGTAGACGAGCCTGTATGGAACGTATACGCAAGTTTAAGTTCAGATGAGACAGAGCGAGAGGAATTTTTTTCAAAGAAAGATGAATTTGTTTCAGAAGTTGCCACTATACTTGGAACAACAAAAGAAGAAATAAATTCCAAGCTTACAGATAATTTTCGATATATTAAGTTAGCAGAAGGAATTTCCAATGAAAAGAAATCTGCACTAGAAGCGATAGATATATTTAGTATTAATGACCTAGGTTTATATTACGAAAAAGATGTTAAAAGGTCATATCCCAATAACACATTGGCATCTCACATATTAGGTTTTATCGGGAAAAATTCAGAAGGAGAATATATTGGACAGTATGGAATAGAGGGTTATTATTTCTCTGATATAGAGGGACAGGCAGGATATTCTACTGGAGAGAAAGATTCTAGTGGAAATGTAATTCTAAATGAGGAATATGACCCATTAGAGGCTAGATCGGGAAAAACATTTAGATTAACTATAGAACCAAATGTCCAGATGAAAGTTGAAGAAATCTTAGAGGAGGGAGTAAAAGAAACTCAATCAAAAAGTGGAACAGTAATAATAATGAATCCAAAAACAGGTGCAATCATAGCTATGGCAAACTACCCAAACTATGACCCTAATGAATATTGGCTTACACAAGAGCCTTGGATATTTAAAAATCTCGCAGTATCAGATGTATATGAATACGGATCAGTACATAAACCAATTACAGTAGCAATTGCAATAGAATCTGGAATATCAAAAGACTATACGTGTACAGATAGCACAGGATATCTCGACCTGTACGAAGCGACAGGTTATGAGGATTTAAAAGGCAGAAAGATATATACATGGGATAAGAAAGCTGATGGTACACAAACATTCGCACAGATGTTTGCCAATTCTAACAATCCATGTATTGCAAAAACAGCTTTAGAAGTTGGATTCGAATACTACTATACAAAAATGAAGGAATTCGGTATAGGGACATCTATTAATATCGGTCTACAAGAAGAATCTACAAGCTATCTCAAACCTTATGCAGAATGGACAAAACTAGACTTAATAACGGCATCATACGGACAAGGAATATCTGCAACCCCATTACAGGTAATCTCTGCAATTTCCACAATTGCTAACCATGGAAAAAGAATGCAACCATATATTGTTGATGCTTTAATAGATGGAGACGACATAAATGTAACTGTACCACAAGTTATATCAGAACCTATATCCGCAGATACTGCAGACACAGTAGCAGAAATGATGAAGGCCGTTGTAGAAGATGGAGGGATCTTGGATTCTGAAGCAAAGAGAGTAGAAGATTATGAAATATCCGCAAAAACAGGAACAGCACAGGTCATTAAAGAAGGCGAGGTCGGTTATCAGGAAGATACGACAATTGCAACATATATAGGTTTTGCTCCTACATCAGATCCACAAATGATTATGTTAGTAAGACTCTCAGAACCACAAACTGCAGAATTCTCTACGTTTACTGCAGTCCCATTATGGAACGATATCTTCTTAGAGATTGCAGATGACCTAGAAATTCCAAAAAGAAACTGAGATAATCTATCAAATAAATTCTTTTACTTCTATATATGTTAGGAATACTTAAATCTGGATTAGAAGATCTTTTTATAACAACATTTGCATCTATTTTATTTGCACCAATAATGATTTCTCTTCTTTATAAATTTAATCAAGTCAGTGGAATTAAAAAGACGAATTTAGCGGAAGGAAAAGGGACAAATGCTCTGTTTCTAAGAATTATGAATACTCAAAAAACAAATGGGACACCAAATATGGGAGGTCTTTTAATCTGGATTTTAGTACCACTTATCTCTTATCTCCTTCTAGATATTACACCAGTTATTAAGGTTTTACTGATCGGATTTATAATATTCGGTTTTTGGGGATTTATAGATGTAGCAATATTTACTAATGGTTTTAAGAATAATGAAAAATTTAGAGCATTTCAGGAAACTTTCTGGTGGAGATTTTTAAAACTAACAGTAGCAATATTACTTAATCTATTTGTTATGTTTTTACTCTATAAAACAGAAGATTTTACAACGTTAACATTTTTTGAAATGCTCTCTATATCTATAACTCCAATCGTTATAGTTATATTAAGTGTAGTTGGTCAATTCGCTATATATTCAGCAGAATTATCAGATGGCTTGGATGGATTAATGGTAGGAATGTTTACAATTATAGATGTAGCATTTTCAGTCCTTCTTCTTATTCAAGGTAAGTATGAATTTATTCCACTATTAATGATAATTCTTGGAGTTTTAGTAGTAGATCTATATTTTAATATTCCTCCTGCTAGATTCTGGAATGGTGGTCCAGGTGCTATGCCACTGGGTTTTGCATTTTTCTTTATTGGAATTGTTACAGATAATCTTATTCCATATTTTATAATCACAGGGATAACCTGGCTTATCATGTTTTCAAGTATGATACAGCTAGTTAGTTGGAAGTTTTTTAAAAAGAGAGTCTTTAAGATAGCTCCAATACATCACCATTTCCAAGCAATAGGTTGGCCACAGTATAAGATTGTAATGAGGTTTTGTTTATTTACTGCATTTGTGAGCGTAATAGGAGTATATATTGGATTGTTATAATGGTTTACAGTCTTAAGAAAGTTTGATAGAATAACACTCGTTTTGGTTTTTCAAAAGGATATAAATATACTTTATATTTTTCTGAAATACTTGACGGTACTGGACCCTTGTTGTTCAAAAAGGCCACGGAGAGCTCCCTTCTCCAGAAAATGTGTAAAACCTTTAAACAAGGGTCCAGCCAAACAAAATGTAGGAAAGAATTTAGGTTATTAACCTAAGTGATTTTATTTCACCTCTTTCCTACATTCTCTGCGTATTGAAAATTACTCACAAATAACAACCTCTCCATTATCACCAACAAAAGCATCTCCCTCATTAAAAACCTTATTACCATATACACAAATATCTGCTTCTAAAACCTCACCATCCTCAGATTGATAATATATACTTGAAGCCTCACTAAGACCATGTATCAAGTATGTATTTGATACCATACAGTTCTCGCTATATCTTGGATCTAAAAGATTTGTTGTTGTTGTAAGATAAAGACTATTACCATCAAACATATAATAACCAGTCTGAGGAGCATACTCTTCAGAAGTATTACACACAGTAAGCCTCTCTAAAACAACCTTCAAGCCCTTATCTACAGTACTAACATCACCAAATCTGACCTCTTCAAAGGTAGTATCCGTATCTATAAAATTAAGAAATGTTGTAGAAAATTCTAAATCCTCATTACTAAACTGCGTTATGTCAAGACTCTCATCACTACCTGACTCATCACATACAACCTGTCCCTTCTCATTACAATAACATTGAGAACTACCAGGTATTATTTCTCCGGCAGTATATTGACTATCACCATACACACATTTTTTTAATCCTAACTGCTCCTTATATGTTGCTATAAACATAATTAAAACAGTAACAAATAGAGCAATGGTAAAAAATATTAACCAATTAGGATTCCATTTGCGATTCATAACGAAAGTATTGTACCACATATCAGAAATAATTTTTAATATCAAAAAATATGCTACAATCTCCCTATGCATGATTCACATATACATCTGGCATTAAAACCATTAAATGAAAATTGGAAAAGAGACACTCAAGATTTTTTAGATCTAGGGGGAAAAAAGATATTAACACAAGGGACAGATATCCTAGACTTTCAAGATACTTTTGATTTAGCAGAAAAAATTAATAATGAATTTGATAAAAATATTATTGATATTGCGATAGGTATACATCCTACAGTATTTCAGGAGAAATTTATAAAACAAGATAGCGATAAAATCTGTGAAAGTAGTAAAAAATTTCTCAAACGATATCAGGAAATTTTTGAGAAGGAGAAATCTAAACTAACCGCTATAGGAGAGACGGGTCTCGATTACTTTGAAATGTATAATAGTAATCTGGATGAAAAAGTAATAGAACTTTTAAAAGAAATTCAAAAAGAGAGTTTCAGAGTCCATGTTCAATTAGCTAGAGAGAACAATTTACCTTTAAGCATACATGCTAGAGAACTAGAAGGAGAAACAAATTGCATTAATGACACATTACAAATTCTTGCAGAAGAGGGTAGAGGGTTAGTAAGTGGTGTTTTTCATAGCTACACAGGAAGCATAGATAAATTAAATGATATTTTAGATATAGGTTTTAATGTAGGATTTAATGCAATACTTACATATCCAAGTGGAGAAAATGTTAGAGAAATATTAAAACAAACACCAATAGAGAATATACTGTTCGAGACAGATGGCCCATTTTTAGCAGTTCAGAGTGTAAGAAGAAATAAAAAATCCCTAATTAGATATGGGAGATCTTCCCAAATAAAAGAGATAATTAAGAAGGCTTCAGAAATTAAAAATATTTCAGAAGAGAAATTAGAATCTATAGCAGATGAGAACTATTACAGAGTTTTCTCCTAAATCTTTTTAGAAACTAAAATAACCCATTCTCCATATGGATTACTACGCAAATCATCGTTTTCAAGGTCTGCAATTACTTTACTAATCTTTCCGAAATAAACTTTTTCATGCTTCTTTGTCATATCACGAATAGCAGAGATATATAATTTCGGATCTAGATTTAAAAGAAGATCAAGCAATTTAAATAATCTTTTTGGGGATTCATAAATCACAAGGGTTGTATCTAAAGATAGAAATTTATTAAGAATCTCAATGCGTTTACTCTCTGATTTAGATAGAAATCCAAGAAATGAGAAGTTGTCTGTTGGTAGGCCTCCAATTGACAAAGCACTAATTACTGCACTAGGTCCAGGAATAGTAGAAATGTCATAATTATTTTCTCTTAAATATTTTACTAATTTATAACCGGGATCTGAAATTAAAGGAGTTCCATTATCTGAGATAATGGCGAGATTCAAACCCATATCTAGTTTCTCAACAATTTTACTAATTATCTTCCCATGATTTTGATCCCTGTACGACACAAGTTGTGTATTTATAGAATATCTATCCAAAAGTTTCTTAGATTCTCTAGTATCTTCCGCAAGTATAAAAGAGACACTTTTTAATGTCTCAATAGCTCTAAAAGTTATATCCTCTAAATTACCAAGAGGAGTTGCAACAACAAAAAGTTTCCCTTTATTCATTTAACATGTTTAATACCTTATCTACACTAATTATACTACTATCTATATCATCTACAGAAAAATTCCCAATTTTAGTTCTTCGCAAGGCGGTAGCAGTAGCATATGTATCCAATTCATTACCCAAATCTTTTATCAAAGTTCTTATATATGTACCAGTAGAACAGACTATCTTAAATTTAACATTAGGATATTTATATTCTAAAAGTTCAAATTTTGAGACATGAATATCTTTAGGTTTTAGTTCAAAATCGATGTTTTTTCTAGCAAGATCATATGCTTTCTTTCCTTTAATTTTTTTGGCAGAGTACTTAGGAGGAAGCTGAGAAATGCTCCCTAAGAAATTATCTTTAACTATACTTTTTATCCTTCTCCTTGTTAGTTTATTTTTAGTTCCATCTCTCAGAATAATTTCTCCAGTAATATCTTGTGTATCCGTTTCAAATCCAAACTGTGCTTCTACAACATACTCTTTCTCTAATTTATGAAATCTCTCCATTAACTTTGTTGCAGGTCTTCCAATTAGCAGAATTAAAAGTCCTGAAGCGAAAGGATCTAACGTTCCCGTATGACCAATCTTTATGCCTTTTGGATAATCTTTCTTAATACGTCTAATAACATCATATGATGTTATCCCTACCTCCTTGTCTACAAGTAAAATTCCGTCTATCATATACTATTAGTTAATTTACTGTATAATTATCTCATATGCCAAATGGTTTAGCATTAGCAGTATCGTTAATAGTAGTTGCCCTAACATTCTCCTATGTTGTTACGGTCTTCTTAAGTTTAGTAGTATCATCGTCACATACGAATAGAAAAGAGCTTAAGAATTTAGTTAAAAAAATGAATTTAAAAGATGGAGATGTTTTTGCAGATCTTGGGTGTGGAGATGGTAGAGTAGTGTTTGAAGTTGCAAAATATTTTAAGAATGTTAAATGTATTGGTTATGAAATTTCTCCTATATATATAATGATTGCAAAATTATCAAAAATGGTTTGTTTTCCATTTAGTAAAAGAGTACAAATAATCCCAGAAGATTTCACAAAAGCAGACCTCTCCGAGATTAACGTTTTTTATATTAATTGGGGTCATAAAACAACAGAGAAAAATAAAAATCTTAAAGAGACCTTAAAGAAAAGAAAAAATGTGAAAGTTATAGAAGTTTAACTTGATTATTCTTGCATTAAATTCAGAATTTTGATTATATATAAGTAGGATTTATATATATGAAAACTGTCAAAAAACTTTTTAAATTGGTTTTTCCAATTATACTTTCCTTATGTCTTTTTGTACTTCTTATACAAGATCCATTTGAAATAATTAAGAAAGTTAATGCTGAAGGAGAAACGGAGATTTATTATCTTCAAGATCTATATGATGTAAGAAATGATTTAACTGGTTCATATCTTCTTATGAATAATTTAGATTTTGATAGTGATTCTAGTTATGATCAAACAGATCCTGATTGGGCGACAAAGAAAACTACATGGACTACAGGTGATGGTTGGACACCAATAGGTGGATACTACACACCATTTACTGGAACACTTGATGGACAAGATTATACAATTTCGAATTTATTAATCGATACTCCTACAGATATTTATGATGTTGCGCTATTTGGATCTAATGATGGAACAATACAAAATATCGGATTGCTAGACGTAAATATCACTGGACATGACAATCCTTCTCCAACACCAGGTGAATTTACTGGGGCCTTGGTCGGATATAATAGAGGAACTATAGATAACTGTTATAGTACTGGTGCAATTAGTACTAATGCCAATTTCGCTGGAGGATTAGTAGGATATTCTGATAGTGGAACAATAACATACTCATATTCAGAAGCAACAGTTACTTATACCGGAGCTGATTATGATACAGGCTATGGTGGATTGGTTGGAAATAACTACGGAGATGCTCTAATTGACCACTGTTATGCAACAGGATTGGTCTCAGAATTAAATTCTGAACATACAGGTATTGCTGCTGGTGGGTTAGTTGGTGATAATGAGAGTGGTACAATTACAAATTCTTATGCAACCGGAAATGTTCAAGGTTTCTATGAAAGTGTTGGGGGGTTGTCAGGAGAAGTGACATACGGAGATATTTTAAACTCATATGCAACTGGTTCAGTAGAAGGTTTGTATGATTCAATTGGAGGATTGGTTGGGTATGTATATACATCTAATATCTCAAATTCTTTTGCTACCGGTTCTGTTGAAGGTGATGATGCTTTAGGAGGACTTTTAGGTAAAGTCGGATCAACAAGTACCGGTTCTTTTATAAATGATTGCTATGCAACTGGAGACGTCACTGAAAATGATTATAGTGAAGATGGGTATGAAATAGGTGGGCTGATAGGATATGCTATTGGATATACTCGCCTTGATAATAGCTATTCTACTGGATATATAACTTCCGTTGGAACATATGCTGATGATGTCGGAGGATTAATTGGGAGTACAAATAGTCCATATATTACGAACTCTTTCTGGGATATTGAGACATCTGGAAGAACAGAATCTCCTAGAGGGACTGGGAAAACAACAGCAGAAATGAGAAGTATCTCGACATTTAATGATACAGCCACCAATGGTTTAGATACTGCATGGGATATTGTACTAATGAGTGTATTTGATCCAGAAGGATCTAACATTTGGTATATAGATGATGGGAATGACTATCCACGACTGTTTTTAGAATACGAAGAACCTTCTATCATAGTCGTAGAAACAGACCCAACAATTTCTACTAACACAGCAATTAATATTACAACTAGTTCTTCACAAATAAGAGGCTCTATTACAGATCTAGGCTCATATGAATCAGTAAATGCATATTTTCAATATAAGAAGACATCCGGATCTGTATGGATTGATACAACACCAGTAACAAAAACTGCTATAACAGAAGTTACATACTCCTTAACAAATCTAGATCCAAATTCACAATATGATTTTAGATTTGCAGTAGGGTATGGATCTGATGAAACAATATATGGAGAAGTTAAATCCTTTACAACAACAAAAGTCACATTACCAAAAGTCGTAATAACAGACATTGGTTTAATCGATGATGTCTTAGATCTCGATGATATGCTCTACTACTTTACATCTGAAACTGTACATATACAGGGAACATCATATAAAAACACACATGTTAAATTTGTCACTAATAATGAAGATTTTGAAACTGATGCAGATAGTAATGGAGATTTTGATATAACATTTGAACTCCCAAGAGGAACAAATGAGATCGAATATTATGCATATAACGATTTCGGAAGCCAATCTGCAACTAGAACATTGACATTAGTAATTGGTGAGGAGAATTTCCCATCCAATGATGATACTGAGGAAGAAGATATAAATGAAGAGGAAGATATAGTAGAAGAAGAAAACGATGAAACAATCAATAATGAAGAAGAACAAGAAGAAACAGAAATACAAATAATCACATTTACTGATGAAGATGGAAATCCACTTTCTGGTGCAGAAATAGAAATAGATGGAAAAACATATACAACAAATGAAAATGGAGAGATAGAGGTAGATATTCTTAGTGAAGGTATCCACACAGCAAGGATTACATATAACGGAGAAACATATACAAAAGATATATTAGCAACCAAAAGTGCTCATATTGAAATAGTAGTAGAAGTTCAAGAAAAAGCAACTAATTGGAAAACAATCATCATTATATCTTCCGCAGTTCTTCTATTTATAATTCTTTTAATAATATTCTTTAAAAGAAAAAGAGAAGAGGAACAAAATACCTCCTATACTAATTAGTGCATTGCTAATATATAATACAGCAATATGCACGAACCTTTAGCATCAAAATACAGACCTAAGAAATTGGATGATTTTATAGGCCAAGAACACCTAGTTGGAGAAAATGGCCCAATAAGAAAATTCTTAGAATCTGGAAATATCCCATCTATGATATTTTGGGGTCCTCCAGGTACTGGTAAAACAACATTAGCATATATAATATCTCAAGATCTTTACTACGATTTCTATAAACTTCAAGCAGTAAATAGTGGTAAAGACAAATTAAGAAAGATAATAAAAAGAGCACTAGCTAATAAAGAATATAATAAAAGAACAATTCTCTTCTTAGATGAAATACATAGATGGAATAAAGCACAACAAGATGCATTACTCCCATATGTGGAAAAAGGAATAATTACATTAATTGGTGCAACAACAGAAAACCCATCGTTTACAGTAATCTCAGCGCTACTTTCTAGAACAAAAGTTTTTGTATTTAAACAGCAAACAGAAGAAAACATCTTTAATCTACTTAAAAAAATCTCTAAAAAAGAATACCCTGAGATATCAATAAACAAAAAAGAATTTGAAACAATGGCAAATCTCTCAAATGGGGATATAAGGTCATCACTTAATATTCTAGAAATGGCAACAACACTGGCTCTTGCAGAAAAAGAAGAGAATAAAAAGGCCAAAGTTACAACACAAATATTAGAAAGTGCAATACAAAAACCAATTTACTATGATAAAAATGGAGAAGAGCATTACAATATAATCTCTGCAATACATAAATCTATGAGATCCTCTAACTCAGATGCTGCGGCATACTGGGTAGAAAGAATGCTTCAAGCCGGGGAAGATCCCCTATATATAGCCAGAAGATTGCTTAGATTTGCTAGTGAAGATATTGGCAATGCAGATCCACATGCGGTAGTAATGGCAAACTCAGTATATGAGACATGCCAAAAATTAGGTATGCCAGAATGTGGTGTTTCATTAATTCAATTAGCAATATATCTATCGAAAGCGCCTAAGGATAATAGTGCATATGTTGCTGAGAATTTAATAAAACAAGATATAGAAAAATATGGGAATCTACCAGTACCAATGAATATAAGAAATGCCGAAACAAAGCTTATGAAAGATATTGGCTATGGCAAAGATTATCAATATGACCATGATTTACCTAACAAAAAATCTAATCAACAATGTTTACCAGATAAATTGAAAAACAAAACATATATAAAAAACAAATAGAAGTCTAACCCCTATACCCTATATTCAGAACAAACTATACTTATATCTTTAAAGACGTTCGTTTTTAAAGTTTAACCCCAGTTTTAAGATATTTTTCATTTACTATGTTTAATATAGTTTTATGCCGAGAAGTAAAAGATTATACAAAACAAATACCCATTATCATTTGTACAATAGAGGAAATAGAAAACAAATTGTTTTTTATTCATCAAAAGATTATCAAAGATTTTTGGATTATCTAAAATATTACTCAAATAAATATAATATAGAAATTGGAGCTTACTGCTTAATGCCAAATCATTTTCATCTAGCAGTCAGAAGTCTTCAGAAAGGAGAAGATATATCTAAAATGATGCAATCATTTATGACCAAATATTGCATATATGTTAATTTAAAATACCAAATGGTCGGTAGAACATTCCAAGGAACTTATAAGCATAAAGAGCTTGAAGATATTTATGATTATAATAGACTTATGAAATATTTTAGAAACAATCCAGTTGAAGCTGGTATGGTAAAAGATGGTGAGTTCTATAGGTGGTTAAAAACTTGAAGGGTACTATAAAATCACATTCTATAAGACAGTAGGGTTAGACTTATACTGGAAAATATCTTTAGATATCTATATAATAAACTCATGGAAGTTAAAACAGATAAGAAAATAATCGATAGAATCCTAAATAAAGCAATACAACAAATTCTCCCAGATAAAGAATCTTTAGAAAAGAAACTTCTATCAGGAGAGAGACTTAATGTATATCAAGGATTTGATCCAACAGCAGATACTCTACACGTAGGACATACAGTTGGTATGAGAAAATTAGAAGATTTTAGGAAATTAGGACATAATGTCATATTTCTAATAGGGGATTTTACAGCCAGAATTGGAGATCCTAGTGATAAAACAGAGGCTAGAGCATCTGCGAGAAAGGTATTAACCGAAGAAGAAATTTCCAATAATCTAAAAAACTATGTAGAGCAAGCATCACATATCATAGATGTAGAAAATAAAGAAAATCCAGTTAAGATTCTTTATAATAGTACGTGGCTTAATCCTCTAGATTTTGGAGATATTGTTAAACTTGCATCTGAATTTACAGTTCAACAGATGATTAAAAGAAGTATGTTCCAAAAGAGATTAGAAGAAGATAAACCTATCTATCTAAACGAATTTCTCTATCCCTTAATGCAAGGCTATGACTCTGTGATGATGGATATAGATGTAGAAGTAGGTGGAAATGATCAACTTTTCAATATGTTGGCAGGTAGAGATATGGTTAAAAACCATCTTAATAAAGAAAAAGTTGTGATTGCAGGAAAACTTTTAACAACAAATGAAGGAGCAAAAATGGGTAAAAGTGAAGGGAATATGATTAAGCTAGGCGATGATGCAAAAGATATCTATGGTAAAGTTATGGCATTTACCGATGAGCAGATATTCGATGGCTTTGAACTGCTAACAAGTGCTGACCTAGAGGAATTAGATGAAATTAAGGGAAGGATTAAAAAAGATGAAAATCCGATGATTCTTAAAAAAGAATTAGCTTTTAGAATCACATCAGAATTTAAATCAGAAAAAGAAGCTAAAGGAGCACAAGAATATTTCGAATCGGTATTTCAAAAAAAATCTTTTGATACGAAATTACCAGAAATGATTTTAGAAAATGAAAAATATAATATTCTTGACCTTATCATAGCTACAGACTCAAATATTAGTAAATCACAAGCAAGAAGATTAATAGACCAAGGCGCTGTTAAGATCAATGATGAAAGAGTATCTGACTGGCAAATAGAAATTGATATAACAAAACCAACAGTATTAAAAGTTGGTAAGAAGATTCTTCAAATTACATATAAAACTTAACCCAGGGATAAAAATACTTTTCTATCCCTGAAGTACAAGGGATATTTAATCAACATGGAAATTCAAAAAATAGAGAAACAACTTATCAATAACTGCCCAGAAGATTTTAAAGACAGATTAAAGTTGGCAATAGACCTTGCCAAAAAGGATCTTAAAGATTCAAAAAGAGTGGAGGGAGATAAATATATTGACCATAGCTTAAACACTGCACTCAAATTACAAGATGCAAAATTTGATACAGCCACAGTAATAGCTGCGCTCTTACATCATATAGATCTAAATACAAAAAACTTTGAATATATAGATAAAAATATAGATTCAGACGTAAGCAATATTATAAAAAAATATGCCGATATTAGTACCGTTATAAAAAATACAGATGCATCATTTACTCTTTCAACAAGATATATTCTAAATTCTGTAAGAGACTTAAGAGCAGTAATAGTACAGATATTTAATGCCCAATCTAATAGCCACATATTAGATTCAATAGAGGATAATGAAACTAGAAAAGAAATGCTTCAAAGAAATTTAAATATTCATAGTAATTTAGCAGAATATTTAGGTTTTGATCATATTAAAACAGATATCGCAGAAGAGTCTTTTAGAATTACTCAAAAAGAAGATTTTGAGTATGTAGAAAGATTATATAAAAAAGAAAATATTAACGAGAAAACTTTAAAGAAATATGAGAAATATATAAAGACTCTTCTAGAGATTTTTAACTCTGATATTCAAATGTCTGGGCGAATAAAAAGTAAACACAGTGCATTTAATAAACTCAAGAAATATATAGATGAAGGAGAAACAGATCCAATAAATAAAATTTCAGATTTAATTGGATTTAGAATTCTTTGTATAGAAGAAAAGCAATGCTTTAAAATATTAGATTCCATATGGGATAAAGGAGAAATCGTTATAGAAGAATTCGATGACTATATTTCTCACCCCAAACCTAATGGATATAAAGCAATACAGGGACCAGTAATATTCCCAGAAATTGGAAAGCTTATGGTTGAAATACAAATACTAACAGAAGATATGTATGAATATAATACATACGGTCCAGCATCACACATTGCATATAAAGAAAGCTTAACTAGATTTGCAAAACCATCAGACAAATATAACTGGATTAAAGACGTGCAATTATCAATTAAGAATAACAACGAGAATTCAGAAAAAGAATTTTCTATCCCTATTATCGTTGATATCTTCCCAGAAGAGGTATACGCAATGACTCCAAAAGGCTCTATCATTGAACTCTCTATGGGAGATACAGTTACAGATTTTGCGTATCTAATACATACAGATATTGGTAACAGCATGATAGCTGCAAAGGTAAATGGAAAAGCCGTAAGTCTAAATCATCAGTTAGAAACAGGTGATGTAGTAGAAATAATAACTCAAAAAAGTAAGAAACATCCTAAACCAGAACTTTTAAAATGTGCCAATAGTACCAGTTGTAAGATAAAAATTCAGAGAGCTATAAAACGAAATTAAAATAGGGTAGAATTAAAAATATGAAAAAAGCGTCCAAAGAAAAGTTTAAAAAATTCCTAAATATATTTGTAGCAATTGTACTACTCCTAGGGATAGCACTCCCAGTACTTTTAACCCTATTAAATATCTAATGCAAATAACTGCAAAATCAGATATTACACAACTCAAAGGAATAGGAGATAAACTCAAAAAGAATTTTGAGAATCTGAATATTAATACTGTGGGAGATCTAATAAGACATATACCATTTAGGTATAGAGATACTAGAGAGATATTTACAATACAAAAATTTAAAGAATCTAAAGAAGGAACATTTCTAGCACAAATAGTTGATACAAAAAATATATATCTAAGAAACAGAAAAAAATTAACTAAGGTAAGAGTGTCTGATAATTCAGACAAATTAGATTTATCGTTCTTTAATCAAACATATCTCACAAAAGTACTTAAAAAAGGAGACTGGTATATATTTGATGGGAAAATCTCAACTAAAGACAATAGAAGTATATATAACCCTAAATATGAAAAATACGAAGGAGATACCGACTTACAAACTAATCTCGGGAAAATATATGGCATATATCATGAGACTAAAGGGTTAACATCAAGAAATATTAGAAAGATTATCTATAATATAAAAAATGATATTCCTAAAGTAGTAAAAGAGTATCTTCCAACAGAGATTTTACAAAAAGAAAAATTAATAACAATAGAAGATGCTCTAGAGCAAATACATTTTCCTGATAATAAAGATTCACTAAATATGGCAAGAAATAGACTGGCTTTCGATGAGATGCTATCAGTTGCCATTAAGATAGAAGAAAACGTTCTTGAAAGATGTAAACAAAAAAGTCAAAAAATAAACTTAGATGAAAAATTACATAAAGAATTTTTTAAATCTCTACCATACAAATTAACAAAAGATCAAACAGATTCTATAAAAGAAATCTTTAAAGATATACAAAAAACTAAACCAATGAACAGACTACTTAATGGAGATGTAGGTAGTGGAAAAACTGTTGTTGCGGCAAGCTGTATATTACAAAGTATAAGAGATGGATACTCTGCGATTTTACTAGCACCAACAACAGTACTTGCGAAACAACATTTCGAGACTTTAAATGAAATACTAAAGCCATTTAATATTGATATCGAACTATGCATATCACAAGAGAAAACAGTATCGGATGCAGATAACAAATTAATAATAGGTACACATGCCGTACTCTACCAAAAAGAACTACCGAAAGACTTAAATCTTTTAATTGTAGATGAACAACATAGATTTGGAGTAGAACAAAGAGAACAGTTACTAAAAATAGGTAAATATACTCCCCATTATCTAACAATGACTGCTACGCCAATCCCAAGAAGTCTTACAGAGGTTGTATTTGGAAGTACTGATATATCAACTATAAAAGAGAAGCCAAGAAACAGAATAGATATAGATACAAAATATGTACCAATAAATAAAAGAGAAAATTGTTTTCAGTGGGTTGATCAAAAAATCAAAAATAGTAATTTAAAAGAACAAGCATTTTTCATATATCCAGTAATTGAAGAAACAGAAAGCGATATAAAGTCTGTTAAAGGACAATATGAGATATTAAAAGAAAAATATTTTAAAGATCTTAAAGTTGCATTACTACACGGAAGAATGAAATCAAATGAAAAAAATAAAATATTAGATGACTTTAAAAATAAAAAATATAATATATTAATATCGACATCAGTTATAGAGGTCGGTATAGATATTCCAGATGCTACAGTAATAGTAATAGAAAATGCAGAGAGATTTGGTTTAGCACAACTACATCAATTACGTGGTAGGGTAGGAAGAGGAAAATTACAATCCTACTGCTTTGTAATACCAAGCGAAAATATTGAAAAAAAAGAATTTGCACTGGAAAGATTAAAATATTTTGCCAAACACGACTCAGGTTTCGATGTCGCAGAATACGATCTCTCTCAAAGAGGACCGGGAGAGGTATATGGAATCAACCAATCAGGTATTCCACAATTTAAAGTAGCTAGTTTAACAGACACAGAATTACTAAAAGAATGTAGAAAAGTTGCAAGCCAGTTACTTTTGGATAATAATACGAATATAGAGAAATTAAATAAAAATCTTTTTAGATAAATGAAAATACACATAGTACTCGACAATATAAGATCGGCATTCAATGTAGGGAGTATTTTCCGAAGTGCTGATGGTGCTGGAAGTGTTGAGAAAATATATCTTTGTGGAATAACCGCAAACATAGATAATCCTAAATTAGAAAAAACTGCATTAGGAGCATTAGATGTTGTTAAATCAGAACATTATGATACTACTGAAGAAGCTATAGAGGAACTTAAAAATCAAAATATTCCAATCTATTCGATAGAATTAACTAAAGATGCTCAACATTTTCAAAAAGTGGATTATCCAGAAGAGTTTGCAATAGTATTAGGACACGAAAAGATTGGTGTAGATAAAGATGTTTTAGATATTTCTGATAAAAAGATCTTTGTCCCAATGAGAGGTTTTAAAGAATCTTTAAATGTAGCAAATTGTGCCAGTATTATTCTGTATGAAATCACTCGTGGTATTGATTAATACTATTATGTTAATATATTTATATGTCAAAAAAGAGCAAATTTAAGATCTCAACTCAAACAATAGTTATATCATTAGTGGCAATAGCAGCTGTTGTAACACCTCTTGCTATATATCTAAAAAGTCAGCAAGATGAACCAGAAGTTTTAGGTTGGTATAACTCTAGTTGGAACTATCAAAGGACAATAAGTGTAGCAAACACATCTGGTTCGACATTAACGAATGAGGATGTTTTAATAACTTTGGAAGATAATCCTCCAAATGTATCTACATATACATTAATAAATCAAAACAAATTACAATCTGATTGTGGAGATCTAAGATTTATAGATAATGATGAGTCGACCGTGCTTAGTTACTGGATAGAGGGAGGGTGTGGTAGTACAACAACACAGATATGGGTGAGAATACCCTCACTGCCAGCTGGTGGAACAACAATATATATGTACTACGATAATAATACAGCAACTAATGGAGAACAAAGTTGGTCTGGTAATTTCATATCCATATCTGATCAATCAAGTTGTGGATCTGGATGGACACAATTTAGTGCGTTAGATGGTAGATTTCCATTAGGATCAGATACATATGGTACTACTGGTGGTTCTACAACTCATAGTCATGATGGAGAATCAACAACTACTGGAGTTGCAAGTAGTAACTATGTATATACTGGTCTAGATGTAAACATGGCTCCTAGACACTCTCATAATGTAACTGTGACTTTTACATCCAATGTAAATCACATGCCACAATATACTAATGTCTTGTACTGTAGTAATAGTAAGGTAGAAGATTTAAGTAATAATATAGCACTCTTTAATACCTCTACGGTTACAGGCTGGACACAATACAGTGCTTTAGATGACAGATTCCCATATGGTGCTACATCATCTATAGGTACTACCGGTGGTGCAACTACTCATACTCATACTGCATCGTGGAGTATTAGTACAGTAGCCAACGATGGACAGTGTCAATCTGGTTCTACCAATGTAGCAGCAAGCCACTCTCACTCTGTCTCTAGCTCTTCCGTAACATCTGAAAGTAACACACCAGAGTATTTAGCAATGGTATACCTGAAAATGAGTAGTGCGGACACACTAACAACAGAACAACCAATATACATGTTAAATACGTCAACAATGCCACTAGGTTGGGAGAGATTTACAGCATTAGATGGTAAATTTCCAATGGGGGCGACATCATATGGGGCAACAGGAGGATCTAACACACACTCACATACCGCTAGTTTAAGTACTAGTTGGAAGAGTGCAACCGGAGCATGTTACCCTGGAGGAACAAAGAGGGCTACTGCAGCACACTCACACTCTGCTGGTGTTACTAGTAGTGTAGAAAGTAACCTTCCTCCATATTTAACAGTCATCTTTGCTCAAAGAAAAGATACCGAATCAACAACTATTGGTACCGAAGTATCACAAAATGCTACCCCTACAGCACCAACGGACCTTCTGACAGAAGGTTCAACGAACCCTTCACAAATAACAGATACTACACCAGAGTTTAGTGCAATATATGACGACCCAGACACATCAGATCAAGCTAACTACTATGAAATAGAGGTGAATACTGCAATAGACTTTACTGGAACAAGTATGTGGGACACGGGACAAACATCTATGACTGCATTAAACGAAAATTCAAGATCAACAGATGTCTCATATGCAGGAACAACACTAAGTACAAGCACAACGTATTACTGGAGGATAAGGTTCTGGGATTTAGGAGGAGCGGTAAGTCCATGGTCATCTACATCTGAAACAGCAACATTCTCTTTAAATAGTGCACCGACAGCACCAACAGATCTTCTGACAGAAGGTTCAACAAATCCAACAAATGTCACTGATACAACACCAGAGTTCAGTGCCATATATGATGATCCAGATACATCAGATCAAGCCAACTACTATGAAATAGAGGTTAATACTGCATCTAATTTCTCCGGAACTGTTATGTGGGATACTGGACAAACATCTATGACAGCATTAAACGAAAATTCAAGATCACCAGATGTCTCATATGCAGGAACATCTTTAGCTAACGCAAAAACATACTATTGGAGAATCCGTTTTTGGGATTTACAAGGAGCAGTAAGTCCATGGTCATCAACTGCATATTTTGAAATGGCCAACTCACCAACAGCCACATCACTATTAATCCTAGACCAAACTAACCCCTCTGGTATAACGTTAATACCGTATTTTTCTGCGATCTATACAGATCCAAATAGTGACAATTCCTCAGCATACCAAATAGAGGTAAATACTGCCTCAGATTTCTCTGGAACAACAATGTGGGATTCAACAAAAATTTCTGCTACGATAACATCTGGAAACAGATCATCTGATATAACATATGATGGATCGGCGCTTTCATATGACGAGACTACATACTACGTAAGAATGAAATTTTGGGATACAAGTGATAATGGTAGTGATTGGATAACCGGATATTTTACTACTGGAATAACGATCAGATTTAAATTCGAAGGATTAAATATTAATGGTATCCAATTAGATTAATAATAAGATATAATCAGCTATGAGTTTAAAAATAGATTCATCAAAAAAATTAAGAAAAGAAAAAAGTAAATGGGAATCCTCAGGAGATTGGGAAGAGGTCAACAGAAAAGAAGATGAGTATCATAAAGAAAGATTGAGACACAAATCCCCGACAATAACTGGGAAAGTTAGAGTAACTGGAGGAATAGCAAAAAACATTATGATAGATATTCCTAAAACTACTAGACCTTTAACAGATAGAATGAAGGTCAGGATATTTGATATTTTAAAAGAAGATATTGTAAATAAAAAAGTTCTTGATCTATATGCAGGAACAGGATCTTTTGCAATAGAAGCTCTCTCTAGAGGTGCAAAATCTGCCGTAGTTGTAGATGCTGCTAAACAAGCAAATATTATATTACAAAAGAATTTCTTAAAAACCGGTTTCACTGATAAAGTAGAAATTATTAGATCAAAAGTAGATGATTATCTAATTAAAACAATAAAGACTGATAAGAAATTTGAAATAATATTCTTAGATCCACCATATAAACTATTCAATACAAAACATGTCTTTAAGATGGAGAAAACAATTAATCTAGCATCTCAATTACTACCACTAGATCAGAAGTTTAAAGGAGTAATTATCATTAAACACCCAAAAAGATATCCAATTAATACACTAAATTTTGAAAAACTTAAGATATTAGAAACCTTTGCTTTTGGTTTAAACTCAGTAACATTCTTAATTGTAAAAGAATAAAAAAAGAGTTAAAATATATCCTAATGTACAAGAAAGTAGGTATTTATAAAGAAAGAATCAATAAAGTTGTGTATCCGACATGTCTATAATGTTGCATTTTTTATTCCCCCGATTTTAAATTTAAATTTGTATATATTTTGTTATGGATAATAAACAAGAAAAGTTAGAAAAAATAAGACACAGTGCATCACATATACTTGCGCAAGCTGTATTAACCCTATATCCAGATACTAAATTAGGTATAGGTCCAGCTATAGATGATGGCTTTTATTATGATTTTGAATTTAGTTCACCAATAGAAGAAGAAGATCTTAAGAAGATAGAAAAGGAAATGAAAAAGATTATTAAAAAGAATCTTCCATTTAATCAAATCTTTATGCCAAGAGAAGAGGCTAAGAAGTATCTAAAAGCTATAGATCAAACATATAAGCTAGAGCTATTAGAAGATATTCCAGATGAAGAATTAAGCTTCTATACTACTGGAGATAACGAATTCATAGATCTCTGTAGAGGCCCCCATATAGAAAATACAAAAGAGATTGGAGCTGTAAAATTACTTAAAACTGCAGGAGCTTACTGGAGAGGTGATGAAAAGAATAAAATGTTGACCAGAATATATGGTACAGCTTTTGAGACTAAAGAGGAGCTTAAAGATCATCTCCAAAAACTAGAGATGGCAGAAAAAAGAAATCATAGAGTCTTAGGTAAACAATTAAAACTTTTTGCATTAATCCCCGAAATAGGACAGGGTCTTCCAGTATGGTTACCAAGAGGATACAAGATAAGAAGAATATTAGAAGATTACATGATCAAATTAGAAGAAGACCATGGTTATACTCACATACTCACTCCACATATAAATAAAGACATACTATTTGAAACCTCTGGACACTTAAATTTCTATAAAGATTCTATGTACGCACCAATAAAGGTGGAAGATGAGACATATTACCTTAAACCAATGAACTGTCCTGCAGCCATGATGGTATATAAACTAGAGCCAAAGAGTTATAGGGATCTTCCACTTAAAATGGGAGAATTAGGTACTGTATATAGATACGAGAAATCAGGAGAGTTACAAGGTCTACAAAGAGTAAGAGGATTTACTCAAAATGATGCTCATATATTCTGTACAGAAGAGCAACTCAAAGATCAAATAAATGAAATTTTAGATCTGTTAAATCAATTCTATAAAGATGTTGGATTTGATAAATATAGATTTGTATTAGCACTTTCAGATAAAGAGAATAAAGCTGAGAAATATGCTGGAGATCCAGAGAGATGGAAAATAGCAGAAGATACACTAAGACAAGTTCTTAAAGAAAGGGGCGAAAATTTTGAAGAGATTCCTGGTGATGCAGCCTTCTATGGACCAAAGATTGACATATTAGCAGAGAATGTATTTGGTAAAGAAGATGCAATATCTACAGTACAATTAGATTTCAATCTTCCACAGAAATTCGATATTAAATATATAGATTCTAATGGAGAAGAGAAAGAACCATTCATTATTCACAGAGCTTTAATTGGATCATTTGAGAGATTCTTTGCATTTCTAATAGAACAGCATGGTGGAGATTTTCCACTATGGTTTGCACCAGAACAGGTAATGATAATCCCTATATCTGAAAATCAAAATAATTATGCAGATAAGGTATACGAAATATTAAAAGATGCTGATATTAGAGTAGAGGTAGACAAAAGAAATAAGAGTATGCAGGCAAGAATTAGAGATGCAGAAAAAATGAAAATTCCTTACATAGCAATAGTTGGTGATAAGGAGATAGAAACCGATACAGTATCTGTAAGATCAAGGTTAAATAAAGAGCTTGGCCTTATGAAAACTCAAGAATTTATTGACTATCTAAAGGAAGAAGTTCGTACAAAAGGTAATAAATAATTTTTTATTTTTTAAAATATTTAATGGCATATAACAAAAATAGTCAGAAGGAAAAAGAACCATATCGTAATGAAAGAATATGGGCAAAAGAGATAATGGTTATAACAGATGATGGAGAGAATTTAGGATTAATGAAAACAGAAGATGCCCTGCAAAGAGCAAAGGAAGATGGATTAGATCTAGTTGAAGTAGGAGCAAATGCAAATCCTCCAGTTTGCAAGATTATGGATTATTCTAAATATGTCTATAGACAAAAGAAGAATCAAAGAAAAAGTAAGAAAAGTGGTAAACAAAAAGAGATGAAAGAATTCAAGTTTAGTCCAGTAATAGATATTGGAGATGTAAATACTAGAGTAAGACGAGCAACTGAATATTTAGAAAAAGGCCATCCTGTTAGAATTACAATGTATAGAAAAGGAAGACAATCTAAGGAACAAGCAGAAGAGGTTTTTGCTGAAATATTGACTAATTTTGATGAATATAGTAGCATTGAGCCTGAACCGAAAAAAGAAGGTCGAAATATATATATCACACTTATTAAGAAAAATGTCCAGACAGAAGACAAACAAAACAGCAAAGAAGAGAGTAAAAGTTTCTAGTCCTAAGGGAAGTAAGAAACCTAAATTGATGTACAAACAGAGTCATCAAAATCACTTAAGGACAAAAAGATCTGCTAGATCTAAGAGAAGGCAGGATTCTCACAAGGTTGTAGATAGCAGTCATGAGAAAAAAATGTATAGAAAAATTGTAAATATTTAAAAATGAGAGTTAAAACAGGAAAAACAACTAAAAGAAGACATAAAAAAATCCTAAAGGCAACTAAGGGGTATAGGATGACAAAAAACAACCTTTATAAGGTTGCTCATGAGGCATATATGCATGCTGGTCAATATTCATATAACGATAGAAGAAAAAAACCTGCAGATATGAGACAATTATGGATTACAAAGATAAATGCTGCATGTAAAAATAACGGTATTAAATATAGTGATTTTATTAAAAAGCTAACAGATAATAAGATCAATCTAAATAGAAAAGTTCTTGCGGATATAGCAATGAACGAGCCTGAAACATTTTCCTTTTTAGTAAAAAGTTTGTAGAGTTCTTAAACTTTTTTTACTAAAGGACTCTACAAAGAGTCCTTTTTTGTTTAAAATAATATATAATCAAATTAGAATAAATATATATGAAAAACTTAGAAGATCTACAAAAGGAAATATCAAAAGATTTAGATAAACTTGATATACAAGAACTAAAAAAGAAATATTTAGCACAAGATGGTTTAATTAGAAAAGCATTCTCTGAGATATCAAATGTTTCTAAAGAAGATAAAGCAGAGTATGGAAAAGAATTAAATAATCTAAAAAATGAAATTGAAAAAAAGATTTCTTCATATGATTCCTCTCCAGTAACTGAAACAAAACGTATAGACCCTACAGCACCATTTGATACAAATACAGACCCTGATAAAAGGCCAAGGGTTTTAGATCTTGATGGTTCATCACATTTATTAATGAAAGAATTAAGGATATTAACTGATATATTTCTATCAATGGGATTTGATATTGTAGAATCTAGACAGATAGATGATGATTACCATATGTTTGAGAGTTTAAATTTCCCTAAAGGACATCCTGCAAGAGATATGTATGACACCTTCTGGACAGAAGATGGCCTTATACTCCCCGCACACACCTCTACAATGCAGAATAGGATCTTAAGTAGTACAGAGCCACCAATTAGAACAGTAATACCAGGAAGATGTTTTAGAAACGAATCTACAGACTCAGGACATGAGCACACATTCTTTCAGTGCGAAGGAGTATATGTAGATAAAGGGATATCAATATCAAATATGATTGCAACAATCAAAGAATTTCTTGAAACATATCTAGAGACGAAACTAAAAGTAAAGATACAACCTGCATACTTCCCATTTACAGAACCAGATGCAGAATTTACAATCAGTTGTCCGTTTTGTAATCAGAAAGGCTGTTCAACTTGTGGATATACAGGATGGATAGAATTGATGGGTTGTGGAATGATACATCCTAACGTCTTAAAATTTGCTGGGATTAATCCAGAAATATATTCGGGATTTGCATGGGGTTTTGGTCTTGATAGGCTAGCAATGATAAGAAACAACATACCAGAAATCAGAGAATTAAGAGCTGGAAATATTAAATTCTTAAGAAAATACTAGAATGAAACTTCCTGTAAACAATATAAAAGATTATACAAAAGTTCCTGACGATATTGAAAAGATTGTAGAGATCCTTTCTAATAAAGTAGGAGAAGTAGAGGATTTTAAAAATTTAGAAGATAAATATGCAAATATCTTTATCGCAGAAATTGTTGATAAAAAAGATCATCCAGATGCTGACAAACTAGCTATATATCAAATTAGCCTAGGATCTGGGGATACAATACAGGTAGTTGCTGGTGATAAAAATATTCAGATTGGCGATAAAGTCGCATATATTAAACCTGGAGGAATTATCCCTAGTACATACGATATCGAACCTTTAAAGATAGAGGAAAGAAAAATGAGGGGAATAATTTCAAATGGGATGATGTGTTCCGAAAGAGAGTTAGATATAGGGACAAATCATGAAAGAGTTTTAATACTTCCAAAAGATGCTCCAATAGGGGAACTCTTTTCAAAATACTATCAATTAAATGATACGGTTATTAATATCGAGAATAAAGCTTTAACAAATAGAGGAGATTTATTCGGAATACTTGGTTTGGCTAGAGAAATCTCTGGAGCACAGGATCTTGAATTCAAAAGTCCTGATTGGTATCAAAAACAACAGATAGAACTAATCCCAGATGAAGTTTGCTTAAACTTAGATGTTGATAATCAAGCAGAAGCTTTATGTCCAAGATATTGTGCTATTGCAATGACAAACATAGAGATTAAAGAATCTCCAGTATGGCTTAAATCTATTTTATTAAAATCTGATATAAAACCTATTAACAATGTTGTAGACATAACTAATTATTTAATGGTCTTAACAGGCCAACCTTTACATGCATTCGATTTTGATAAAGTAATAAATACAGATAGTAAACAAGCTGATATGGGACATATAGTAATAAGACTGGGACAGGAAGGAGAAAGTATTCATGCTTTAGATGGTAATATTTATGAATTATCAGATAGCCATCTAATAATAGCAAATTCACAAAATCCAATAGCTATAGCAGGAATAATTGGAGGTATTGATACAGAGATAGATGAAAGTACAAGAAATATAATAATTGAATCTGCAAATTTTGACAGATTTAGTCTAAGAAGAACATCTATGGATTTAGGTATAGTAACAGATGCATCTACAAGATTTACTAGAGCTCAAAGTCCAGATAAATGCTCTCCTATCATTTCATATGCTGTAAGCATGATGGAAGAATTAGCAAATGGCGAACTTGCAACTACGCTAATAGATTCATATCCAATACCACAAAAAGAGATTCTCATTACCTTGGATTCAGACAAACTTAGAGAGAGAATAGGTACAGATATTCCAAACGAGCAGATTGTCAAGATATTAAAAGATATAGAATATAAAAACATTAAAGTTGAAGATAAATATATAACTGTGACAGTTCCTTCTTTTAGATTAGATATAGAAATTGAAGAAGATATTTATGAAGATATTGTAAGAATATATGGATACGAGAAAATTACTCCTAGACTTCCAGAAAAATCTGTAAAGTCTTCTTTCAAACCTCAAATATTAAGTCTAAAGGAAGAAATTAGAAATATTCTTTCTAACTATGGAAGCAACGAACTAATCTCATATAGTTTTACAAATCAAAAATTTATAGAATCAGTCAATCAGGATCTAGATAGTTGTATTAAAATTACTAATCCACTATCAAAAGATTTAGAATTTATGAGGCCTTCAATAATCTTAAGTCTATTAGAGAAAGCACGGTTAAATACACAACAGGGTATAGATACTTTCTCCATATTTGAAATGGGAATCTCACATCAAAATGATGTTCTAGATGATGAGAAACTTCCATTAGAAGAGTGGAAACTATCTTTTTTGTTTACTGATGCGAAAAACAATATTGAAGGAAATCCTTTTTTTGAATCAAAAAGATATTTAGAGAAGCTTTTAAAAGAGCTTAATGTAGAGAACATTGAATATACATTAATAGCTGATGCTGACTATAAAGATATTCCTAAATGGATAAAAGTAATGATTAGTACATTTAATCAAAATAGTAGTGCAATAGTTAGTGTAAAAGTTGGAGATAGTAGGGTATATCTAGGGATACTAGGAGAAATAGATCCTAAAATAAAAGATTCTCTTTCTTTAAATAAATTTACATCTGGATTTGAAATAAATCTTAATACTATTTTAAATATACAAAATAAATCAAAGTATAATCAGATAGAATCCAAATATCCATATTTAACACAGGATATCTCTTTCTTAGCTCCGGATAAAATAACATACAGAGAACTGTTTAATAAAGTTAATAAAGCTTTAGAAGATAAGGATTTAAGATATGAGATAAAGTGTATAGATATATATAAAGAGAAAGATAATGATATTAAAAAAATAACCTTAAGAATATCTGTTAGTAACATTACTAAAACATTAAACGAAAAAGATATGAAAGAGATAAAGAATAAAATTCAGGAATCTGTTACTAAATTAAATATTAGTATGTAACAGTTATAGAACCACTATCATATGTTGTTCCACTAATAACCCCCCTAGCCTTAATAGTGTAATCTCCAGTACCGCCACTAGTATCTGTCCAAGCAGACGTCCAATCAGATCCAGTAAGAACTGCAGAGACTTCTTTTGTGTAAGTACTGTCAGATTTAGTAATAATGAACTTAAGTGATGTTGCTGTGCCCGAGACAGTGGCTTTTAAAGATACTGGAAAAGCTACTGTAACTCCATTAGAAGGAGCTGTAACTTGAATCATAGAAGTTGTACTAGTAACTGAGAAATTTACTGATTCTGAATCAGTCTTCCCATTATTATCTTTCACATAAACCAATACCGTATGTGATCCACTTGCCATTCCCACAGGAATAGCATATGTAACAGAATATGTACCATCAGCATTAACTGCAGCACCAGTAATAGGGGAGCCATCTATACTAACCGTAAATGTATCAACAGATTCTAGAACTCTAACATTTCCAGTAATATTCATATTACTTCCAGGATTAAATTGCTGATTAGAAGTTGGAGTACTAATTTCAACGACAGGAGCATTATCTGGACCAAGAGGAAGTGGACATACGGCAGAATCCGGAATCGAAGTTATATAATTTGAATCTTTAATACTTGCTACAAACTTATCATAAGTACTTTGTTGTAAGGAGTTTTCCAAAGTATTATTCAAAAACACATATTCTTCCAATAAATCATACTTCTGTGCAGCATCTACATTGGTTGCAACAAGATTATTTGATTTACAGATATAAAGAGTTTCTCTCGTATCTTTTGCTGGAGAATGTCCTTGAATATATATAGTAGCCTCAGTTTCACAATTAGAACCCTCTTCAGGAATTTTTCCAGTATCTACACAAACTTTTGTAGAAAGAATCCCAGATGGTCTAGTATACGTTTCAACAGGATACTGATCTGAAACTCTATTCGTAAAAGCATAAGCAATTTTCAATGGAACGATTGAACCCCAAGCACCAGGCATTTCTTCATTATTATTATTACCACCCCACACACCAACAACTAAATTGGGATGATACATTACAGTTAAAACATCTTTTGGTCCATTAGTAGTACCAGTTTTATAACAAACATGTTTGCCTTGTACATTATATGAATTTCCACCAATACGATCTCCATGCCCACCCAAATCACAAAGCATGTAGTTAAGAGCATAAATCTCTTTTTCATCAAACACTCTTTGTGTTACGTTCTCTTTCTCATATAGAACCTCTCCTTCAGATGTTTCAACCTTTAATATAGGATTGGTTTCTGCCTTTACACCCTCATTTGCAAATACTCCAAAAGCTGCAGTATGTTCAAGTAATTTCATCTCACCAGAGCCTAGTGCCAAACTTAAACCATAGTCAGCCTTATCACTAATTGTTGTAATACCTAATCTCTCAGCAACATTAATCATATTACTTATACCAGCAAGTTGTAGAGTATAAACAGCAGGAAGATTTCTGGACTGTACTAAAGCCTTTCTTGCAGTCATTAGACCATAATATTTATTATCCCAGTTAACTGGATTATATCCACCAAAAGACATTTTAATATCTGGAGCTTCTGTCCATGGTCCATACCCTTGTGTAATAGCTGCTAAATAAGCATAAGGTTTAGCAGAAGATCCCATTTGTCGTAGACTTGTTGCGATATTTACATTTCCATCTATTCTTGGGTCATCAGTATTCCAATAATCAACAGATCCTACCATAGCAAGAACATCACCATTATTAGGATCAATTGCAACTAAGGAACCATTGTATAGATTATATCTATGAGCACTTTCAACTCCTTTAGTAACTTCTTCTTCAGCAATTTCTTGCAAAGAATAATCTAAAGAAGTAGTCACAATTAAACCGCCTCTCTCAACACGATCTGCTCCATATTCCTCTTCAAGAAGCTGTTTAACATAAAAGACAAAGTGTGGCGCTTTAATATCTATCTTTCCATCACCATAAACAAGTTCTTCATTTTTAGCAGCTTCTACCTCTTCCTCTGTAACACCTGTATATTCAGCATATTTTAGCATTTGATCAAGAACAAAACTTTGCCTATCAACAGCTAATTCAGGATTAGTTCCATATATTGGAGAATATATACTAGCATTACTAATGATACCTGCCAACATTGCACTCTCTGCCAAATCTAATTCACTTACATCCTTATCAAAATAAGCCTTAGCAGCAGCCTGATATCCATAGTTAACACCACCAAGAGGCACCTCATTCATATACATCTGTAGAATTTCATCTTTAGTGAAACTCTGTTCAACCTGCATAGTAATAAGAATTTCTTTTATTTTTCTAGAATAGGTTTGTTCATAAGCTTCATCACCCAAAATATCATACAAAATTGTATTTTTAACTAACTGCTGGGTTAGTGTGCTTCCACCTCTAACAACTCTCCCAGCTAGAGCATTCTGAATAAAAGCCATAATAATACCAGCATAATCTATACCTTTATGCTGATAGAACTCGATATCTTCTGCTGCAAGTAGGGCCCATTTCGTATAATCAGGAATATCTTCAATAGGGGTAAACTCTCTATTTTGATCACCATAAACTGTATAAAGCAGCTCCCCATTTCTATCATAAATCTTTGTACTTTGATCAGAACTCCTCTCAACAAGCTGATCTGGAGAAGGAAGAGAATCTCTGAGATTTTTTAAATAAATTCCTCCAGCTAAAACAACAATACAACCACTTAAAAATACAATTCCAACAAAAATATATATAAATTTTCTCCATTTTGCCTTGTCTATTCCCAAGAAACCTTTTCCTGATTTCTTTTTACTATTTTTAACTTTCTTCCCCTTACCACTTAATTTCTTAAATCTATCAAGTTTATTCATACCAAAAGGTTTAACTCTTTTATGTCTTGATGGAGTTTTAGATTTAGATTTTTTAGAAGACATTGAAACACTATATTTCATAATTCAAAATTCTTAAGTAATATCCAATATATTAATATAATTGATTTAGATAAAAATCTCAATATATTTATTAAAATAAGCTAATCAGACATCATCTATATGATAAATGAGTCTATACACTACTTATAAATATTTCTTTATTATTTTAATAATTTCTATAACTTATATTAACTACTGTGTATTCAAATATCCTCATAGTTAATACAGACAAACCAGTTTGTTGCTTAAATATTCTAGAAAAAGAGAACCTATGGAAAGTCAGACATGTAAACATTAACAAAGCAAAAGAGGTGATAAATAGTAAATACATTGATTTAATATGTTTAGAACTTAATACAAATAAAGATTCTACATGGCAATTTCTTATTGAAATAAGGAACAAGAGATTGAAAACAAAAATTCTTTCCATAATTCCTAATAACAGACTTTTAAAAGAGAAAGTTCTTAGCTATGGTTCTGATGATTATTTATGTAAGCCATATCAGTGTGGAGATTTAATATTAAGATGTAAAAAATTAACTAATCAAATTCCGATAAAATATAAGTCTTTATACAAGAGTGAATTCCTAAAATACAACCCTAAATTTAATATAGTAAGTTATGAAGACCACTATTTACCCTTAACTCCAAAGCAAATTACATTAATTAAAATACTCCTTGAAAATAAATATTTAAATAAAAAAGAGATTTCAAAATACTTTAGTACAAAGTTTGAATATTTATATTCTGAGGAATATATCTCAGTATTAATATATCGAACCAGAAAAAAGATTCAAATGTGTACAGGAATGAACTTAATCAGGAATAATTATGGACTAGGCTATTATATTCTTTAAACCTTCTTCTTCCATTCATTTATCTTATGTAATGCCTCCATTGGAGTCATATTATCAGTATCAAGATTTTGAATCTCCTTTTCAATTTCACTTTCTTTTGCTGTAAATAGTGGATATTGAAAAGCTGTCTTATCTATCTTTTTTTCTTTAGTAAATAAAGCACCAGAATCTCTTAGCTCTTTTCCAAACATTTTTTCTTGCTCAAAACTTTCTAGAATCTCATTAGCCCTATTTACAACCTCATCTGGCAATCCTGCCATTTTTGCTACATATATTCCATAACTTCTATCAGTTCCACCCTCTACAATTTTTCTTAAGAATATAACAGTACCTTCCTCCAAATCCTCTTCAACAAGAACATTTAAATTACTAATCTTATCTGGAATCTTTTCAGATAATCGCAAAAGCTCATGATAATGTGTAGCAAATAGTGTTCTACATTTAATCTTATTAACTAAATACTCTGCTAATGCCCAAGCGATACTTACTCCATCATATGTGCTTGTACCTCTACCAACTTCATCAAGTACAACTAAGCTGTATTTAGTTGCGTTATTTACAATATTAGCCGCTTCATCCATCTCAACCATAAAGGTACTTCTTCCACTGCTTAAATCATCGCTTGCACCAACTCGTGTAAAAATTCTATCTACTATAGATATATTTGCACTTTTAGCCGGAACAAAACATCCTATCTGAGCCATTAATACTATCGTTGCAACTTGTCTAATATATGTTGATTTACCGGACATATTAGGTCCAGTAAGAATATTCATATTAGAAGATTTAAAATCTAAATAGGAGTTATTGGATATAAAATCTTCTTGTATAAAATTCTCAACTATTGGATGTCTACCATCTTGAATATCAATTATTCCATCATTTTCGCCGATATCTGATATTTGGGGTTTACAATAATTTGATGTAATAGCAAGATGAGCAAAACTGGATAGAACATCCAACCTTGCAATCTTTCTACCTATATCTTGAAGTAATTCTAGTTTATCAAGAAAACTTTCTCTAAATTCAACAAACAGTTTGTACTCCAATTCGTAGAGTTTCTCTTGTGAATTTAAAATTATATTTTCTTTCTCTTTTAATTCTTCAGTTATATATCTTTCACTATTCACTAATGTCTGTTTCCTTATATATCTTTCTGGGACTTTACTCTGATGAGTTTTTGTAACCTCAATGTAATATCCAAACACTTTATTAAAATCTATTTTTAAAGATGTTATTCCTGTTTTTTCCTTTTCTTCCTGTTCAAATTTCTTTAGCCAACCCTTACTATTACCAGCGATTTCTCTGAGTTCATCAACTTCTTTATTAAATCCTGTCTTTATAATTGATCCCTCTGTTATAGAATTTGGTGCAGTATCAGATATAGCTTTATCTATATCTTCAATAATCTGATTTATTAAATCTACTTGTGTAATATATTTATTTTTAAGAATTCTTGAAATATTTAAAGCAGATTCTAAAGATGTTTGTAATGCATTAAAATCTCTTGCATTTACTCTACCTAAACCTATTTTCCCAACGATTCTCTCAATATCATTTATTGATGAAAGCTCTTCTCTAATTTTATTTAACTTATCATGATCATTTACAAAACTATCTACCATATCTAATCTTTCATCTATATTCTTCTTATCAATCAATGGATTTAATATCCAGTGATAGAGTAGACGAGAACCCATTCTTGTTTGAGTAGTGTTTATAACAGAAAATAGGGAGTCCTTTATATTTCCACTATAAGCACCTGTTACTAGTTCTAAATTTCTAATAGTTGCA
>JAQVKD010000017.1 GCA_028694805.1 Candidatus Dojkabacteria bacterium | reverse complement strand
CTTTATCATATACATAGTCTATATTAGATATTTTATAGACCCTATCTGCCCCTAAGATATCCGCAAATACAGCAGAGTCCATATCAGTACTCCAACCCACTTTTAAACCACCAGAGACCATAGTGTGACCTTCTGGAGCGACCAGAAATTCATATGCATCACCCAATGTTTTAGGCAAAAAGATATCTTTATCTTCTAGAAATGATGCTAGTATAGTAGCATTTGTTTGCGTTAAAGACATAGCAATACTATGGAGGTATTCTTCTCCACCTATATTATCAGCAATTCTATCCTGCATACTTCTAGATAAACCACCACCACCAGTTACTAAAACGATCTTGGTGTATTTATCTTTATTCTCGTAATACCATACCTTTAATCTTTTAAAAAGATCGAAATTTATATTTAGAAGTTGATCATACATTATTGAGCCACCAACCTTTAGAACAAGTAGTTTTTTATCCATTACAAGTTGAATATTAAAATTAAAGATATTAACCCATATAACAAGGGTGGTAAGTAATCAATGAACTTATATTTCCCAGAAAAGCGAATATTCCATAAAGCTATGATTATATATATTGCTACTGTCCCTATCGCTGTAGATACAAATATACTATCAAGTATAAACATAGCTATGCTTAGAGATATGAAAAGAGATGAAAGGATAGATATAAATATAGATTCAAAGTTTAAACGATCATGTAATTGTAAATCGGATAGCAAGATGAATAGTGATAAAACTCCTACAGATATAAGCTGAGATACTGTAGAGACATCTAATCTAAGTACAATATTTATTGATAAATAGAATGTAATTATACATACCAAATTAAAGATTCCTTTTGTTAATGAAGAGAGTTTATAGAATTTACCTAAAGAACTTTTAACATTAATAAAAAGAATCAATAGAGTCAACATAGATAATGTTAAAACCCAATATGACATAATAATGTTTTTATTAAAATACAAGAACAGTAAAAATGTTCCTAAAAAAATTGCAGGGATTATAAAATAATCAAAGAATCTATCCTTCAGAGAAATTCTTTGTATAACTTCACTATATTGGGATATCTTTCTACCAGAAAACATAAAGAATGTTTTTATAAACCAAGTTTCTAACAAAATAATATCTAGTATCCCTATAGACAGAAGAATCTTTTTAGGCAAATCTAAAGCCGTAATATATAAGAAAAAACCTGTGAGAACAACTATCAATAACCAGTAGAATATTTCATTTTTAATTATTAACCATATATTTTGTTTCTTCATACAGAAATTCCTCCAAAGCCCTTAAATATCCCTATCGTTAAAATTGTTACCCAAAGCATTATTACAAACAAATCTCCTATACTCTTCCCTAATTTACCCTTTCTCCAAAGAACAAATACTTCAATAGACAGCAATACTAATATGAATCCTGCAACTATTACATTTATTCCATCAGTAGTTTTTATACTATTCACAAGTAAAGCCCAACTGAAATTAGTAGACTCTTCGGAGTCACCTTCTAAGAAATATTCGGAGATATCTACCTCTGATGTATTTCCAGCTTCATCAGAAACACTTAGAACAACACTATCCCCAGGAGTAAAATTCTCTAGAACTATTTCTGTACCATCCTCACTTGAAAAAGAAACTTCCTCACCATTGCTTATTACTTTTATCTCATCCCAAGCCTCATCAGTATCAAATGTGATAGTATATGTATTCTCATCTTTAATAACGGCCAAAGACTCCTGAACAATTGTAGGAGATGATGTATCTACAGTAAAAGATACTTTATCACTAACAACACTGGTACCTTTAACTTTAGCCTCTAATTCATGACTACCATCTTCCCAAATATCTTCAGAAGAGTACTCCCAGCTGTCACCTTCACCATCAACTTCTCCAATACTACTATCTAAATCGTATACTTCAACCGTATAATCGTCTTTATCACCTTCAACTTCGCCTTGGATCAATATAGTAGGATCACTCAATATATCATTTACTTTAGGATTAGTAATACTTATCGCTTTAATTTGACCGGATTCTATAACTGTAGATTTTGTAACAGGAGTTACTGTTTTAGTCTCTGTTTCAGTAGAGCTTCCATATACCTCTGTTGTAAGGTTCCCAAACATCTGTACAACAAGGATTGTTTCTTTACCTAAAAGTTCTCCAGAAACTACAGCAATACCAATATCTTTATAATTCTTACTCAAAATATTATCTCTATGTGTAGGACTTGCCATCCATGCCTCTACAACACCTTCTGATGTTCTAAATCCTTTTGCCAGATTTTCACCAGCATAAACATAGTTATACCCCTCAGCTATTATAAACTGCCATGGAGTTTCACCATTAGGACCAAAGTGGTCCCAATACTGTTCTTCAAACATATTCTGAGCTTTAGCTTTCGCAGCCGCAGTTAACTTAGCATTTGTCTTTAATGTATTTAAACCAGCTGCACTTCTCTCCTGATTAGTTAAAGAGATTAAGGTTGTTGCCGTAATATCACTTGCAGATATTTTAGATATACCTAAAGCACCACCGAATGTATTCACAACAACAAGTATAATAGTATAGAAAACTAAAAGACCTTTTCTTAATAGGTATGGTTTGTAATTATTCTTTTTAGTTGGAATAAAAAGTTCTTTCATGGCAGTCCTTGTGTATATAGTAACCTATTTTATCAAAAGAAAAAAGTCACTTAGACCTCTATCTTTATACTATCTTAAACTTTAATTTAAAAAGAGTCAAAATAATTGCATAAAAAACACAAAAGGAACCATTACAGTTCCTTTTGGCTTCTCTACAGAGAATTTCCGGTAGCTAAGACTACTTAACAGCAGTCTTTAAGGTTTTACCTGCCTTGAATGCAGGAACCTTTGTTTCTGGAAGCATAATCTCTTCCATAGTTTTAGGATTGATTCCCTTTCTTGCAGCTCTGGTTCTAACTTCGAATTTACCGAATCCAGTTAAAAGTACTGGCTCACCATCCTGCAAAGACTCTGCAACAGAGTCAAGTACTGCATCTAAAGCTGCTCTTGCCTGTTTCTTAGTGATGCCTGTGACATCTGCGATTTTTTCTACAAGATCTTTCTTTAGCATTGTGACTACCTCCTTTTTTAGATGCAAACCCTTTTAAGAAAAGGATTTGTTGTATTTATGCTAATAAAATAAGGGAAATAGAGATTTTCGTCAAGGATGTTTTAATTATAGGACGTGTTGTAGGTCTGTCCTAAAAGTTTGTTTCTATAGTATTTTTTGATTACAAATGTAGAAAAAGCTTTAACAAAAAGATATTCTTCTGCTCAATGGTAAATAATGCTTATATACAGGCATTACTTTGAGTAATCTTTGTAATCGTAAGTCGGCCTCTGTTCTAAACAAAAAGAAGTGGCTTTATACCACTTCTTTTTACTATTTTCACACTTATAGTATTAACTACTAGAAGACGTTGTTATTTAGCGATTTCGGTTGCACGAGTTTCGCGAATTACTGTTACTTCAACGTTTCCTGGATAACTTTGAGTCTGCTCTATCTTCCCCACAATATCTTTTGCCAGAACTGTCATCTCATCATCAGAGACATGATTTGGTTTTACGATAACTCTTAGTTCCCTACCAGCTCTAATAGCGAAGACCTCTTCTAATTTATCTCCACCAATTTCTTTTGCAGCATTCTCTATACCCTCTATCCTCTGAATATATTGTTCATAGCTATCTTTTCTAGCACCTGGTCTAGATCCAGATATTGCATCTGCCATATACACTATCACAGCCTCTACAGATTGTGGCTCAATATCTAAGTGGTGAGCTTCTATAGCATTAACCAATTTGTCATCTAATAAGTATTTTCTAGCTATCTGTCCAGATATATGATGGTGTGGACTATCAACTTTATGAGTTAATACCTTTCCTACATCGTGTAGAAGACATGCTTTTTTAACTAAATCGACATCAGCATTAAGCTCTGCAGCAAGTACAGCACCTATCCTTATAACCTCAATTGTATGAGACATTAAAGATTGACCATAGCTTGTTCTATATTTAAGTTTTCCTATTAGCTTCAATAGATTAATATCTATGCCAGGCCAACCAGCCTCTTCTGCTAAAATCTGACCGTTCTTTTTAATTTCTTGAGATATTTCATTCTTAGCTTTTCTTACAGATTCTTCAATAGAACCTGGATGGATTCTTCCATCTTTAATCAACTTATTCAGTGCGACATATGCAATTTCCCTTCTAAGAGGATCAAAGGAAGAGAGTGCAATAGTGTCTGGAGATTCATCAACTATAACATCAACACCTGTAATTTTCTCAAATGCCCTAATATTTCTTCCTTCTTTACCAATGACCCTACCTTTAACCTTATCATCTTCAATTTTGATAGATGATGTAGTATTTTCACCAACATAATCAGTGACAATTCTTTGCATAGACTCAACTAAAATATTTTGAGCTTTATCTTCAGCAACTTCTTGCGCTTTCTTTTCAGCATCTCTAATCATTTTAGCTTTATAGTTGATAATATCTTCATCAACTTCTTTAACTAATTTCTGTCTAGCCTCATCCTTAGTTAAACCAGAGATTTTTTCTAGAGCAGTTTCTAATCTTTCTTTATCTTTCTCTAACCTATCTGAATACTGCTTTAAACTCTTGTCTTTATTCTCTAACTCTTCACTCTTATCATCCAATAACTTTGATCTTTTGTTAAGCTTCTTCTCTCTTTCTATTAAGATTTCTTCATGTTCTGTATTTTCATTCCTTATCTGTTTTATCCTCTTTTCTTCTCTTTCTCTCATTTCTTCAACCTCATTCTCTGCTTCTTTAAATCTTTTTTTAAGAATATCTTTTGCAATTTCTTCTATTTGATCCTGTGGTATATTATTAATGTTTACCCATTTAAGAACAAATTTTAGAAGTGTAAAAGTTAGTAAGGCAGAACCTCCAGCAACAGCTAGTATTATTCCTATACTCATACTTTTAAATTAATAAATTAAGCGTGTTAAACGCCTTGTTTAAGAGGATTTATGTCCCAACGACAATTTATAACGATTGTTGGTATAAATATATTCTTTCATTACTAAATTTCTATATTAATTATTTTCAAATATTTCTATTTTTCTAAAAAGCCTCTATTAACAAGCATAATAGCGTATTAACAGTATAATCATACCATTTTTAAGAGCAGCTTTCTAGGGGGAATTCTAGGTCTGTCCTAAATCTAATCTTATAGAAATTCTACTATAGATAGAAAGCCTAGGACAGGCCTTCTATAAGTTTTTGATAATATCTAAGATTATGGATTGTAGCTAATGTCATACCTGTAGCTTCTCCAATTTTTAAAAGATAGTGTATATATGCTCTACTGTAGTTCTTACAAACTTCACAATCACAATTAGAATCTATTGGATTTAAGTCATTGGCATACTCCGCATTCCCTATTCTTAAAACCTCATTCTCCATATCTGAGCTATACAATGTTCCATGCCTCGCATTTCTAGTCACTAAAACTGTATCAAACCAGTTATAACCAATCTCAGATGCTCTTCTAATATCCTCTGGTTTACCAACTCCCATAGCATATTTAATTTTATCACTTGGAGTATTCTCTATAACTGCTCTCATTTCATCTAAAACTAATTCACCATCTTCATCTACTACAAAACCACCAAAGTTGTAGCCATCAAATCCAATATCAACCAATTCTTTCGCACATCTCTCTCTTAGATCTAAAAAGTTAGCTCCCTGTACAACACAGGTAAGTAACTTATCTGTTTCTTTTGTTCCACCATACTCTTTATCAAAATATTCCCTACATCTTTGAGCCCATTTAATAGTTCTATCAACAGATTCTTCTGCCTCTTTTCTACTTAAATTAGTTTTTCTACAATCATCCAAACAAACTAAGACATCAGATCCTATTTTCATTTGGATATCTATAGAACTCTCTGGTGTTAATTCATACTGTGTTCCATCTTTTGGAGATTTAAATATTGCACCATCTTTATGAATTTTACCTTTCCATTTCTTAGAATGTATTAGTGAAAATACTTGGAAACCTCCAGAATCAGTAAGTACCATACCATGCCAATTCATAAGGTTCTTAATACCGCCTAATTTCTCTATATTATTAGCACCGTAGTTTATTAGTAGATGTAGAGTATTAGTTACAATTCCCTTAGTTCCAGTTTCTTCTAGCTGCTTAGTCGTGAGAAATCTTACAGCTCCTCGTGTCGCATCTGGAAGAAACAGTTTCTGTTTTGTTAATTCATTTATATCAATCATATTATCAACATACTATCTCCATAACTTAAAAATTTATAATCATTATCTAATGCTATATTATACAGTTTCTTAATCTCCTCTATTCCAGCAAATGCACTAACAAGAAGTATGAGTGTAGAATCTGGTTGATGGAAGTTAGTGATTAAATGGTCTACTATTTTAAATTCATATCCAGGATATATGTATAAATTAGTAGTACCTGAATATTGTTGAACCTTCCTATTTTTAACAGATGATTCTAATGTACGAGTTACTGTAGTTCCAAATGCCCAGACATCATTACCACTCTCTTTCGCTTTATTAATTTCATCTGCAACTTCTTTAGAAATATTTATATACTCTTGATGTATTTTATGATCCTCAATATTTTCTTCCCTTATTGGTGCAAATGTTCCCCAACCAACTCTTAGTTCAACTTTTAATATCTTAGCCCCTTTATTTTCAATTTGTTTAATAATTTTCTTAGTAAGATTTAAACTTGCTGTAGGTGCTGCAGATGATCCCGGGACTTTATTAAAAACCGTATTATATCTTTTACTATCATTCTTGTTATCATCCCTTTTCATATATGGAGGTAAAGGAGTATGCCCTATTTCTTGAAAAATTTCGTGGGCTTCTATACCACCCAATATCTCTACAAGATAGCCCCTGTCTTTTTTCGTCAAGACTTTAATCTTAATCCTTTTATTCCCTTTTGCAGATAGGATATCTCCATCTTTTACATATCTTCCACCACCTATTAAACAGAACCAATTGCCATTTTCCTCATTTAAAAAAAGAACCTCCAGTTCTCTCCATTTTTCATTCAGAAAATATGTCCTAACATTTAGGACTCTTGTTTCATTTAGTACCACAATATCTCCTGGCTTAATGTATTCAACAATATTAAAGTATTTTTTATGTTGGATATCCTTAGTCTTTCTATTGTAAACAAGAAGATTACTAGTACCTCTAATCCTAGGTGGGTGCTTTGCAATTCTATCCTCTGGTAGTTTATATTTAAATATATCTGCTTTCATAGCTCGTAATTATATCATCAATATGGCATTTTAATTGAATTTTAAGTAAAATCTGATATGAGAAATTTAAAACAAGAACCAGTAAAAACATTATTTTTAGGTAGTAGTTGGGAATCTGTCGAGACTCTAAAAAGTTTAAATGAGGATTCTAGGTTTGATATTGTGGGAGTGATAACTACGGTCGATAAACCAGTAGGACGAGATCAGGTACTTACTCCTTCAGATGTTAAGAAGTATGCTTTAGAAAATAGTATTGAAGTTTTTCATACAGAAAAGAATGATGAGAAGTACAGAGAAGCATTAAAAAAATTTCATCCAGAGTTAATAGTTTGTAAGGCTTTTGGAGAAATAGTACCAGAATTTTTTATAGATTATCCTAGGTATAAAGCGATTAACATACATTTCTCTATATTACCTAAGTATAGAGGTGCTGTACCTATACAGAAAGCTATATTAAATGGTGATGATAAAACAGGTATTACCATTATGCTTATGTCCAAAGCTCTTGATGAGGGAGATATTCTTGAAATATATGAAGAAAAAATATTGCCAAAAGATACAAATCTATCTCTTAGAAAGAGATTAGTTAAGAAAAGTGCAGAAATTTTAGGAAATACATTAGAGAATTGGATAAATGGGAATATAAAACCACAGAAACAAGATAGTAGTAGCGCTACATATTGTTGGCAAAAAGATATATCAAAAGAAAATGCAGAGATTAATTGGGAAGAGATGGATCCCGAGTACATAGAGAGGATGACGAGAGCATTTACTCCATGGCCAATTGCATGGACTCAGTGGAATAATAAAAGAGTGAAATTGTTTGATGTTGATATAGTTAAATGTGATTCTAATAAGGTTCCTGGTGAGTTATTTACAGATAATGGGAATCTATTGCTTGGTACAAAGTTAAAGGATTTATGTATTAAAGTAAATAGATTACAAATAGAAGGAAAACAGGAAATGTCGGCTAAGGAATTTATAAATGGGAGATTAGGCCTGTCCTAAATATACCTATAATTTATCATTCATATATCGATAACCACCTATAGTCCTCTGAATTTCGTACTAAGCCAGCTTTAACAGGGTTCTGCTTTAGATAATTTTTAATTTTATGTACATCATCAGTACCGGCTAACAACCTATATCGATATCTCTCTTGACACAAACGACCGACTTGATGATATTTTTTATTAAAATACATACTATATGAAGTCATTGAGCTATGAAAGAATTTAGTCAAATCCTTTTCGTTAGAACCTAATCGGAGTAATAAGTGATAATGATTAGGCATTAAACAGTAGCCATAAATATCAACAGTAGAGATTCTTTCTGCATATTTTAGATAATACAGGAATTTTTCATAATCTTTTGATTCATAATAGATTTTCTGGTAATGATTACCCCTGTTATAAGCATGATAATAAGTATTCCTATAAAAAATTCTCGGTTGCTTTACAGAATATAATTCATCAAGATAGCTCATATATTATAATTATCCTGTATTAATGTGAACTTATGATGAATAAAGAGACTATAGGAATATCTAGGACAAGCCCAGTGCGCAAGTATTCAATAAGCCGGATTCTGTATAACGATGGTTATCTGTCTATGCGGACGAACCTTGCTCCAGGAAGGGGTTACCACGCGATAATGTATTACTACATTACCCGGTAGTCTCTTACACTACCATTTCACCCTTATCCCACCACCATTGGTGTATGGGACGGTATAACTTTCTGCTGCCCTTTTATCCATGAGATCACTCCCATCCAACTCACATTGGTTCCACTTACGGAGTCCGGACTTTCCTCACCTATTATCTAGGCGCAACCATCTAGAATACTTGCGCTATATATTATACCATTTTACTTTTTATTTTTTGCCCTTATCCTAAGCAAAACGATTACAAGTACAACAATTGCAATAACTGGAGAGAATACTATAACCCAAATTAAGAAATCTACAAAAGCTATCCCAAGACTCACTAACGATGAGAAAGCATTCTTAATAACTCCGAGTGGTTTCCATTGTTCATCAGCTATATCTTTTCCTACATCACTAAGAGACAGACTTACTGTTAAATATGAATAATCAACCTGATTATCAAGATATTGTAACTGTCCCTTTATAACTTCAATTTGTGATCTAATACTTGTTAATTGTTCATAAACGGCTAAAGTATCATCAACTGTCGTTGCTGTACCCAAAATCTTAACTAATTGCTCCTCAGTAGCTTCTAAATTTCGTAATCTTGACTCTAAGTCTGTATACTCTTGGGTAATATCATCTGTATAGTATGATGCATATGTAATTTCACCATCAATATCTTGAACATCTTGGTATACATCTTCGAAATATTCTACAGGCATTTTTAAAGTTATGGTTAAAGTTTTATCATTATCTTCACCAGTTTCGCTACTACTAACTATAGAACCATTATACATATCTAGAACATTCATAATAGAATCATTAGCAATGTCTAAATCATCAACTGTAATATATATACTTCCACTTTTTCTAATTTTAGTATCTGTATTTGCCTCATCATAGTTATTTGCATCTAACTCAAGAGTTTTACTACTATCAGTATCTTCCGAATATGATATCTCTTCCGGAGCTATTCCAGAGAAAGATTCAGATAGTGAATATTCATTAGAAGTTTTAAACAGTATGCTTATTCCATAGATTACCGAAGATAGAATAAGTAGTATACCTATTGATATAGATATAATAATTAGAACTTTCTTTGTTTGTTTAGATAATGACATAACTTTAATATCTAAATTTAATAATACAATTGTATATCATATATCGGCGTAAAAAAAGAGGGGAATAATCCCCTCTGCATTTCTATCTTTTTGAGAACTGTGGCTTCTTTCTAGCTTTCTTATGGTGATATTTCTTTCTTTCAACAGCTCTTGGATCTCTAGTTACAAGCTCCGCCTTTCTTAATTCTGGTTTTAGATTTTCATCCATTTTATACAATGCTCTAGCAAGTCCTAGCTGTATTGCCTCTAGTTGACCTGTTGTACCACCTCCGTTTACTTTTGCAGTAAAGTAGTATTTACCTGTAAGTTCAACTACAGCTAAAGGTTCCATAATTGTTTTCTTTGAATCAGGAATACTTACAAAATACTCTTCAACTGGTATTCCATTTACTGTAGATGTCTCATCTCCTTGATAGATTCTTACTCTACATGTAGATGTTTTTCGTCTTCCTATTCCTTCAAAATATTCTTTCTTACTCACTTATTAATTAATTATAATTTATACTCTTCAGGTTTCTGAGCAGTATGTGGGTGCTCTTCTCCTTTATATACAAAAAGTCTGTTCATTCTACTATCTCTTAGCTTATTATTTGGTAGCATATTCTTTACTGCTAATTCAACAATTCTTGTAGAATCTTTTTCTAATTGCTCATCAAATCTAATTTCTTTTAGTCCTCCAGGATATCCTGAGTGCCTTCTATACATCTTCTTTTTCTCTTTCCCCCTAGTTAGTTTTATTAAATCACTATTTATCACTATTACAAAATCTCCACAATCAACGTTTGGGACTATTTCCGGTTTTTCTTTACCTATTAAAAGGGATGCTATCTTAGTAGATGCACGACCTAATATCTGGTCTTTAACATCTATTACATACCATTTCCTTTCAATTTTCTCTTTAGTTGTCCATACTGTCTTGTACTTCATTTTGTAATTAATAAAAATTATAATCCTGATCTAGATCTAGCTCTTTCTGGAGATTTACTCTGAGGTGTAACTTTTTTAGGACTTACACTTCTTTTACCTTTTGATTCAATATCTTTATTTACTTCATTCTCTTTGATTTTATTATCTTTCTTAGCATCTTCCTTTTCAACTGTAGATTTATTCTTTTTCTTTTTTGTTTCAAATCCTATTAATTCAAGCTTAGAAACTTCTCCATTATCTCCTGCTCTATATCCAATTTTTCTAATTCTTACACCAACAGTTTCTCCTTTTGAGTATTTTACAGCTTTCTCTACTAGTTTTTTATTTCCCAAAACTACTATCAACTTTCTCATAGAATCTAATGAAATATTCTTCTTTTGCATTTCAGAAATTAAAGATTCACTTCTTGATTTAACAACCTTTGCTTTTGTAGAAGTTGTCTTTAGAACTCCCGTATTAAATAAAGTTCTTATCTGATTTTGAATCATAGATTCCCTATGAGCTGTCTTCTTTCCCAATTTTTTAATTCCTACTCTTTTATACATTTTAATACCTATTCAGATTTAATATTAACTCCATACTCACTTAATAGTTCTACAACTTCATTCAATGATTTGTTTCCAAATCCTTGTAAATTCAAAAGATCTGATCTACTTGCATCTTGTAAATCACCAACTGTTTTATATCCACCTGCTAATAATCCTGTTTTAGATCTTTTTGATATTGGCAATTCTTCTATCTTCCATGCGTTTACTTCATTCTCTTCCTCTAGAATTTCTTCTTCAACTTCAACTGTATTTGCACTTTCTGCTAATTCTTCAACTTCTTTCTGTGCCATACCCATAGCAATCATCACTTTCCCAGCGAATTCTTGTAGTATTTTTGAAGAGGTAAGTAATGCTTCTTTTGGTTCAATACTACCATCTGTATAGACACCAATTAAAACTGCATCCAAATCCGTTCTTTGACCTTTTCTTGCCTGTTCAACAGAAAGACTTACCTTTTCAATTGGGGTAAAATCACAATCTACTGGGATAACTCCAGCTTCTGTCCTATCAACATCTTTAACATCTTTATATCCAACTCCCTTTTCTACTGTAAATTCTACTTTTAGTTCTGCTCCGGCATCAGTTAACGTGGCAATATGAGTTTCTTCTGTTGCAATTTCAACTTCTGGAGGAAGCTTTATGTCTTTTGATGTGACTTCTCTCTTACCACTAAGATCTATTGTGCATGTTTGTGGATCTTCAGATGCTACTGAAAATTTAAGCTGCTTTAAGTTCAATATTATACTTAAAACATCTTCTTTAACACCATCCAGTGTTGAATATTCATGTTTTGCACCTTTAATCTTTACAGATGTAATACCTGCTCCAGGTAAACTAGAGTATAAGATTCTTCTTAGCGCATTACCCAGTGTATGTCCATATCCTCTTGGTAGTGGAGATATTTCAAATAGTCCGTAGTTCTCACCATCATCTTTTACTATTACTTTTATGTCCTGAAAATCTTCCATATTTGAATTAAAAAAAATTATCTAGAATAGAACTCTATAATGAGGTTTTCTCTTATACCCTCATCTATGTCATCTCTAATAGGCAAATTATTTACCTTAGCTTTAGTGTCTTTTACCTCTATCCAATTTGGAACAGGGAAAAGCTTTTCAACTGGAGCTAATTTTGCCATTGTAAGTTCAATACCATCACCTTCTTTTAGTTCATAAGATGGGATATTTAACTTTTTACCATTTACAAGAACATGTCCATGAACAACACACTGTCTTGCAGCTGCTCTAGATGGAGCAAAGCCTGAATAATATACAACATTATCCAATCTTAATTCTAAAATTCTTAAAAATTCCAAACCTTTATCCGAAGATCTAGCTTTAGATCTCCTATCAGCCTCTTGATATACATTTTTAAATTGTTTCTCTCTTAATCCATATGTTCTTTTAACTTTCTGTTTTTCTCTTAAATGAATACCATAGTCTGAAAGTCTTGTCCTTCTTTCATTTCCATGCTGTCCAGGAACAAATGGCTTCCTGTCTATAGCATTTTTATCAGAGAAAGACCTAGAACCTTTAAGATGTAAGTTTACACCTTCTCTTCTACTTAATTTTCCTTTTGGTCCAGTATATCTACCCATTAATATTTTTTAATATGTTAATTCCTTGCAGGCTTTCTTGGCATACATCCATTATGAGGGATAGGGGTTTTATCTGCCAAATATGTAATTCTCAATCCTGCAGCATCAAGTCCTTTAACTGCGGCATTTCTACCAGCTCCAGGACCTTTTATAAAAACTTTAACCTCTTGTAAACCAAATTTCTTAATTACCTTTTCAGCGACAT
>JAQVKD010000016.1 GCA_028694805.1 Candidatus Dojkabacteria bacterium | reverse complement strand
TCACCCTATAGTATTATTTTCAATAACTAGAGAATCTAGAACATTACACAAACCTCATTCCCATAGCCTTTTCTACCTCTTCTAATACCTCTCTAGCATTACTCCTAGCCTTCTCTCCACCCTTCTTTACAAGCTCCAATACATAATCATCTGATATCTCTGCTTTCTTAGATTGAAAATCTTTTAAAAACCTCTCTAAACTACTCATAAGCAAATTCTTAAAATCACCCATAACCTGCTTACCCTCCATATGCTCTTCTATTAATCTATCAAATTCTCTACCCTCTTCCTCAGTAGAAACATACTTAGCAATTTGTAATAAACTATCCAAATCATCATTCATCTCCCCGGCAAAAGCAGTCTTAGCTCTCTTAACCTTCTTCAAACTAACATCAATATCATCGGAAAGTATAATGGCACCATTAGGATTAGTTTTACTCATCTTACTACCATCACCAGTTAAAGAAAGAATATTAACAGGTTCACCTTGATCTAAAGGTTTAGGCTCTAACAATGTATCACCATATTTCTTGTTAAACTTTCTTACAATCTCACAAGTTATCTCCATATGAGGATATTGATCCTTACCAACAGGAACATACTCAGAACCCTGAAGTAAGATATCTGAAGCCATCATTACAGGATACAATGCAAGTAAGCCATTAACTGTCATTTCACTCTGACCACTCCTAATCTTCTCTTTAAGTGTAGGAATTCTTAGTAACTCAGAGACTGTAACTAGCCTAGAAAGATATATTGTCATCTTACTTATCTCATCAGCTATCTGACTCTGTACAAAGAGATCTGCTTTCTCTGGATCTAAACCAGCAGCTATGTAATCTTTAAGTACAGATATCACATTCCCTTGGGTATCTTTACCCTCATTAGTAGTTAAACTATGTAAATCAGCAACAAAAAGCATAGGTCTTTTTGAAGACTCTTTCTCCAAAACATCTAAAGTAGGTTTAATAGCACCAATCAAATTACCAATCGTTATTCCTGATGTTGGCCTCATTCCAGTAAATATACTTGTTTTATAGTTTTTCATTTATCAAATATTAAAATAATTTATATATTGTACATTAAAACAAAAACCCCTCAAAGAGGGGTCATAAGTTCAAAATAAAACAAAACTTCTACCCCTAAAGGTAGAACCACCAGATCGTGTTGGTATTTAATGTTTTGTTTTTCATATCTGATTATACCTCATTTGCGACTTATAGAAAATATTGTACAATGTAGTATCACTAAATTTAATAGTAAATCATATGGAAAAAAGACAGGTATATAGATGTTCAGTATGTGGAAATATTGTAGAAGTACTCTATGTTGGAGGTGGTACATTAGTATGTTGTGGTCAACCAATGGAATTACAAGAGGAGCATACTCAAGATGCAGGAGCAGAAAAACATGTGCCAGTTATAGAGCAAAAAGGTACATATGTAACAGTAAAAGTTGGAGAAATACCCCACCCTATGGAAGAGAATCACTACATTGAATGGATAGAATTGATTGTAGATGGAGAAATATACAGGAAATTCTTAACATATACAGATAAACCAGAGGCTTCATTTACAATACCAGATACACATATAGAGATATCTGCAAGAGCATACTGTAATGTACATGGTTTATGGAAAAGCTAAATTAATTCATATTTTTAAAACATAAATTCATGATTATAAAGATATGACATTAATAACAGAAGGAATGGAAGAAACAAATTTAATGGAAGGATTAGAGATAGATGAAGATTTCTCTGAAGAAACACTTGATAAACTGAAGTCTTCTATAATTCCTCTAAAAGTTAAGGAAGATAATCAATTAGGAACTTTTATTATTAATTACTATCGTGAGATTTTAGGCTCTAACGAAATTTTCCCTGCATTTATTACGTGTGAAAGTCTGAATGGAGAAAAAATGGCACAGCTCTTCTTCCTGAACCCAGAAGATTTTGACAAAAAATCAGGAATAATAGCTAGAGAAGCAAAGATGGCCTATGAAGATGAAAATTTGGCACTATTTTTAAGCAAGAAAGGTGCCTATCTTGCTATTACAGGAGAAGTCTTCTTACCATTTGAGACTTAATTAATTTTAATTTATAACGATTCTCTAGCTGTAGCTAGTAATTCTAACAGCAGATCTGCATCTTCTTCATCTGCAATCTCAACCTGTAAACTACTATCATATATCGTTGGTGTTATCTTTGTTTGAATCAATTCTCCATCCATAAAGTAATGTGTAAGAATCATCCCCTGTCTAGTACCTATCCACATACTCTGATCAAAGAACAAATTACCCAAACCATAGAAGATTACACCATCCCCATATAATTCATATGTTTGAGGTTGATGTGCTTGTGTACCAATTACAATATCAGCACCATAGTCTATAGCTGCTCTAAACACCTTACTCTGATTAGAAATTGGTTTATAACAAACAGGATATATTACATCAGAAGAAGGATAACAATAACACTCTTGAAATTGGAAATCCACAATAATTACATCAACTTCCTTTCTTATACTCTGTATATCTTTTTTAACTTTCTCATCAGAATATGAATTAGCACCAGCATGAGTGGAAGTTGCCAAAGCTCCAGGATTACCAACGGTAGAATCGTAATAGTTATAACCCAAGAAAGCGATACTTGTACCATCAGTCTCCACAATATATGGTTGACTGGCATCATCATCATCCAAACCTCCACCAAAATATCCAATACCTTCATCAATATATGTTTCTATTGTACTAGTATTATATGAACTACCAAAATCATTATTATGATTTCCAGTTAACTCAATTAAATCTGCTCCTATAGCTTTCAATGTTTCTATAGATTTTGGACTAGAGCAAAATCTCATACCACTGTAAGTTGTACAACCATCAACAAAAGAAATCTCATTAGAAGTATGTGTAAGATCTGCATCAGAAAGAAATGATGCAATTTTTTCTGCAGGATACTCATAATCATTCCTTACAGCCATTGCCTGTGCAACTCTTCTAGCTAACGCAGTCACTCCTGTCATATTAACTTTAGCTATATTCTCAGCATTAAATTCTTCACTACTTAAACTGAGATTCTTCTTTATAATATTAGAAACAAACGAAACATTTACATCCTCATCTTGAGAAACAAGAGCTATTGATATGGCGACACCTCCATCAAATGTATCAAGATAGTACTTATTATCAAATTCTAATAATTTATACTCCTCTGCTAAATCCTCTTTTTCTATTAATCCTAGATAACCACTATCCTCGTCCTCTAAATCAGAAATTAAATTCTCAGAACTTTTAATTTCAACATCCGGATACATCTCTTTTAAGAAATTATAATACTGGTTATAAGTATCAGTACTTAAAAGAAGTGTATATTTTCCACCTTCAATATCTTCAGCAGATACTGAATCTTCAATCCAATACATATGACCAACAGGTAGTAAATATTGAGAATATATTGTATTCTCACCACTTCCATATTCTAATACAATATCCGCCTTATCTTCTTTCTCTATAAAATTAAACCTGCTTTTTTCTTCAAATTGTATAATCTCTAAACTTGATATAATTTCATTATCTAAATCCTCACCTAAATCTTTAAGATATATATCGTAGGTCTCGTATTTAGATACAAAATTCTTCTTTGAAAAAATATATCCTATCGATCTAAGTAATCCATCTTTATCTGTGAACATAAAGTATGTGAAGATTCCAATAGTTGCTAGAAATAAAGGGAAAAGAATAGATTTTTTCTTTCTCTTCTGTTTTATCTGTTTATTTGATATATTTATGCTTCTCATTAACTATACATATTAGCATATTCCAAATATGTTGTGACAGGAAAAATATGTTTATTTATGATATAATACTATAGGTTGATATGGAAAACCTAAATAACAAAAACAATCAAAGAATCATTGCTGTTATAGCAATATTTTTCATTTTCTCCTTTATATCAAATATCTATTACTACAACACTGGCAGGGAGATTGATAATGAAAATAACTCTGGAAGCAACTCTGTTGTCTATGCAAATGAGTATAGCAATATAGAGCAGGTTAATGTTGAAGAAATTGAAGAAAATGTACAGACTATATCTGAAGAACAGGTTGCATATAACAACAAGGTAAGCAAGATCAAAAAGTATCTCTCTAGTAGAGGTGCTCCACTAGCTGATTATGCAGAAGAGTTTGTAAAAGCTGCAGAATACTACGGTATTGACTATAGATTAGTTGCAGCAATTTCTATCGTAGAATCTAGTGGTGGTAAATATACATTTAAACCTTACAACGCTTGGGGTTGGGGTAAAAGCGGATTTGAATCTTGGACAGACGGTATTTGGACTGTATCAAAGGGTCTTGCAAAATATTACTCTCTTGGTATGACTACACCACAATCAATATCTAAAAGTTACTGTCCTCCTAGTGCAGATAGCTGGGCGAGTAAGGTATCATATATTATGAATGTGATATCTAACCAGTAATATTATGCAAAGTAAAATTGGTAAATATATTGTTAACTATTTTAACGAGGAAGAATTTCATAGTATAAGGAGAGAGATTTTTACCAATAACTCATATTATTTTGAATCAGATAACCCTACTCCATATATCATAGATATAGGTACATACATAGGAATTTCAGTATTGTATTTTAAAGACTTATATCCTAACTCTAAAATACTTTGTTTTGAACCTAATCCTATGGCAATCGACTTACTAAAAGAAAATATCTTAATTAACAATATACAAAATGTTGATATACATGATAGCGCCATATTGATAAAAGATGGGATTAAAGATCTATATATAGATAATACAAATTTAGATAGATTCTCAATTGGATCATTTAATAAAAATTGTTGGAATGGATCGATTTCTACACAGAAAATTACTGTAAATACAGAGAATTTGACTAAGTATATAAAAACTTCTGTAGATCTTCTTAAAATGGATGTAGAGGGCTCAGAACAGGAGATTTTAGGTAGTATTAAGAAAGATTTTGGGAATATAAAGAACATCATATTTGAATATCATCCTACTAAGAATCAGAATCTTAACAAAATACTAAATCTTTTATCTAGCAACTATGATATTGAGATATATGATAATGGAAGATTACTAAAAAGAAATATACCAACAAATAAGCTTCTAACAATAAAAGCTATCTATAAACATTAATTATCCATCTAAATACTCTAGATACACCCTGATTTCTAAATATTTTATAAAGCTCTGACCCCAACTTCTCTGGATCATGTCTTACTAAACTTCTAACAAGTTCATCCCCTTTATCTTTTTTAACTAAAGAATTTGCAATTAAATCAGCTTTAATTATCTTTCTCTTACTATTCTCCTCTAAATCATCTTTGAATTGATGTTCTCCTTGATCAAGATATCTTTTTAAAGCGTTTTTAGGTATCTCACCATTATTCATTAATATATAGTCTATACTCCTTCCTATCTGTTTCTCTAATATTTCTACCATATCTCTTTGTGTTAATCCTCTTGTTTGACCAATCTTTGACATTAGGTTTGGTATAAATATAATCTTTGCATTACTTTCTTTAATTGTTTCTGATATTCCAGGAACTATAAGTACTGCTAGTGTAGTTGTATACAGATCTCCCGGACCAATAATAATGTAATTAGCATCTTTTATAGTATCTATAGTAGGAGGATATGCTTTAGTTTTAGAATCAAGAGAAAGATCTATAATATGTTTATCAGATTTTGGTTCGTCTATAAGATGTTCTCCTTCAACCGTTGTCCCGTCATCATATTTAGCTACTAGTTTTGCATCATCTGTAGTAACGGGTAAAATATTTCCAGAAATTTCAAAGAGGAATTTAAATGCATCTATAGCACTTACTTCAGATCCTGTAATATCTGTCATGGCAATCATTAGTAGGTTTCCTAATGTATGACCTTTAATTCCATTTCCCTCAGAAAATCTATACGTGAACAGTTCTCTAATCAATCCCTTGTCACTATCTTGAGCTAGTGCGATAATGGACTTTCTAATATCACTTAATGGAAGTAATCCTAATTCATCCTTAATCATAGCGTTACTTCCACCGTCGTCCATAGTCCCAACAATAACTGATATATTGAGATCTTTATAGTTTTTTAATCCAACTAATACATTAGATGATCCTGTTCCTCCACCTATCACAACAATATTCATACTCCAATTATACCTCAAGATTTAAGTAAGGCAATGTGATATAATATGTATAGATAATATAAAATTGTTTTGTTATGTCATTAAAAGTTGGATCAAAGGTTTTCTATCCTACTCATGGTGCTGGATGGATAAAAGAGAAAAAAGAAATAGAATTTAATGGTGAGAAAAAGGAATATTACCAATTTGAGTTAATTAATAGCCCACTTGAGATTTCTACTCCCGTAGATAATCTAGAGGAGTTGGGTATAAGACCAGTATTAAAATCCACAGAGATAAAGGATAAGATAAAGGTTCTAAAGAAAACTCCAAAAGATAATCCAAAGAATAAAGATTTTAATGATTTAGTATCTACATTTGACGAGTTACATGAAAATGCTGATTTAGAATCAAAGATAAAGTTAATACAATACTGTAACTATGTTAAAGAGAAAAGAGAGAAAGACGGAAGATTGATACCTGTTACAATTGAGAAAGAGTTAGATAAAGCAATACTTGATATAGTTGGTGAACTGGCCGTTTCAGCAGGTGTTAAATTAGACACCGCAGCAAAACAGTTTACACAGGTAACTGGTATTAAAGATATTAATATAGACGATTAGTTAATTATACTTTTTCAACCTTTATAGATACTTCAGAATCTCCAAGTTGAAATTTCTTTTCATCTATATCGTCAGAGAATTTGAACTCTTCAATATACAAATCTTTTGAATTTTCAGTAAGATATTTCTCTAGAATCTGTTTTAAACTCTCATCTGATATATCAATATTAAGTTTAACCATATCTCCATAATCAATATCTTTTCCCTGTTTTCTAGAATTTTGATACTGTCTTACAAAATCATTTATATAACCCTTTGATAAAAGATCCTCAGTTAATTCTGTATCTAAGGTAACATACTCTTCATATTGACCACTAGTTACAAGATTTTCTCCTTCAACAGGTTTATCACTTGTCTCTATTTCTTCAACATTCAGTTCTGCCTTAATAATATCTTGTAAGAATTCATCTTTAATAGAAGTATATACTTTTGATAATGGCTGTCTTAATTTAAGAGAACTATCTTCTCTAATCTTTAATCCATTTGAACAGATGTTCCTAACTTTTTCCATATTTTCTAGAAGTTCTGTATCTATCTCAGATTTATCTATTTCTGGATATTTCTCTAAATGAACTGATTCAATTTCATTTAAACCAGCTTTCACAAAGAGGTTTTGATAGATCTCTTCTGTTAGAAATGGCATTTGTGGAGCAAATGTTTTTGAAAATAATACCAATGTCGCATAAAGAGTTTGTAAAGCATTTTGGTCACCATTAGCAAACCTATCTCTAGATCTTCTAATCCACCACTTAGATATATTGTCTATACATGGCTGTATTAATTTAACAGATGATGGAATATCATATTTCTCTAAAGATTCTGCATATTTAACAGCAGTTTCTTTCATATATGACTCTACCCATTTATCTAATTTATCTTCTGATGTAAATTCTGTAGTTTCTGGACTCCAGTTATGGATATTTGCATATAAGGATAGATATCTGTATGTATTCCATATTGGTATTAAAATATCTTTTATAGTGTCATCTAGTAGTTCATCAGACCATGCCATATCTCCACCAGCCATAATTGGTGTAGACATTAAGTAAAGACGCATAGCTTCGGCACCTTTTTCTTCTAAAACTTTTCTAGGATCTGGATAATTTTGATATGATTTACTCATTTTTCTACCGTCATTACCAAACATTACACCATGACATATTACATTTTTGTATGGAACATCATCGAAAAGCATAAGGGACATTCTAAATAAAACATTAAACCAAGCTCTAATCTGACCGGTATATTCAACTATAAAATCTGCAGGAAATGCCTCTTCAAAAGCCTCTTTATTCTCAAATGGATAGTGATGCTCAGCGAATGGAACACTTCCAGAATCCATCCAACAATCTAATACTTCGGGTATTCTGTGATACTCTTTTCCGTTTTTACTTAAAACTATCTGATCACAGAAATCTCTATGAAGACTCATCTTTTTCCCATCTAAATGATATTCTACTTTCCCATTATCTAATTCAATCTTTTCAATTTGATCTGTATACTTCATCATATCTTCAAAGCTTCCTACAACTATCTGATCTCCATCTTTATTCTCCCAAATTGGCATAATCGTAGCCCAATATCTATTTCTTGATACTGCCCAATCAGGAGATGTCTCTAATACATATTCAAATCTTTTCTTAAAAGTATTTGGTATCCAATTTATCTTACTCTGTAATTCAAGCATTTTAGGTTTAATTTTTTGGATATCTACAAAGTAAGAATCTTGTGCCATATATATCAATGGGTGAGCTCCTCTGTAGAAAGGAAGTCTATGTATATAGCTCTCAGATCTAAGTAATCTACCTCTCTTCTCTAAATCTTCTGCTACCATTGGAGACGCATCTCTAATGTATACAGCTTTCCAATCTCCATCTAGCATATTTCCGTTTTCATCTATATGAACTGTAGCACTTAGTCCAAGTTCTTTTCCTAAATTAAAGTCAACTTCACCAAATCCTGGAGCTACATGTAGGACACCTGTTCCTTCCTCTTCTATAACCTCATTAGATAAATATACATGCCAGTCGTTTTTTGTTGCTTTATCTTTAAAGAAATCATAAGCTGGTTCATATTCAATTCCTTCAAACTCTTTTCCTTTTATTTCTTTTATAATTTCATATTCTTTATCACCAAATGTATAATCCAATCTGTCAGTTGATACAGCTAAATATTCATCTTCATACTTTACTATAGAATAATCAAAGTTTTCATTCACGACTAATGCAAAGTTTGCTGGGATGGTCCACGGTGTAGTTGTCCATGCAACTAAGTTTAGTGGGTTCCCATCTGTTAGGTCATTAAACTTATCTGTTTTTAATGGGAATTTAACAAATATTGCCAAATCTTCAACATCTTCGTAATTATCATCCATTGCGACTTCAAAATTAGAAACTGGCGTAGAAGTGTCAGTTGAATAAAGCGATACCCTCTTCCCTTTATATACTAATCCCTTATCCCAGATCTGTTTAAATGCCCATATAACGGATTCGTTAAATTCTGGGTCCATTGTTCTATATGCATTATCCAAATCTACCCATCTTCCAATTTTATCTATATACCACCTCCAATCTGATATTCCTTGTTCAACATAGCTTCTACATTCCTGTACATATTTATCAACACCTATTCTATCTTCAATATCTCCCCTATCCTTAACATTTAATTTCTTATTAACCCTATCCTCTATTGGTAAGCCATGACAATCCCATCCCCAAACTCTTCTTACTTTATATCCTTTCATCGACCAATATCTCGGAATTATATCCTTAGGTATTGATACAACTAAAGATCCATAGTGAGGAGTACCTGTAACAAAAGGAGGTCCATCTACAAATGAATATACCTTACCCTTCTCTTTTTTATCCAAGCTCTTCTCAAATATCTTATTTTCTTTCCAAAATTCTATAATCCTATCTTCCATTGCACTAAACTGTGCCCTTGGATCAACTTTTGGTATTTTAGATTCTGCCATTTTAATTTTTAAACATATTATATTAAACAAAAAGCCCCTCATTAGAAACTAATATAGCTTAACATATTAATCTCTAACAAGGGGCGAATATCCTAATTATCGCTGTACCACCCTATTTCTAAATTACATTACTGTAATTTACTTACCAACCACCTTCATGGTTACAATCTATGATTTCGGAGATCTACCGTCGGGTTCTACTCACATACGCTTTCTTCCCGCCACTAACTAGTGATATCTAGCTTATCGTGTTATTCGATTATATCAAATCTCCAATAGATAAGTCTAACCCCATAAGCCCATAGGAGGTTTAATTTAAGCTTTTGGCTTTAAATAGATAAGTCTAACCCCATAAGCCCATAGGAGGTTTAATTTAAGCTTTTGGCTTTAATATTAACAACCGCTGGAGTTTGTACCTTTTGAAAAAGCCTTAAACCAATAAATTCGATTGCTATAGCTGGTTATAGGCTTAGGGGATTAGACCTTCTTCTTAGGTTTGATATAATAAAGAATGGATTGGAATTTAAAATTACTATATAAAGACCTAAATGACCCCCAGATTGAGAAAGATATTAAAGCCTCTGAACTTGCGATTTTAGAATTTGTTACTAAATGGAAAGATAACAAAGGTTATTTGGATAATCCAAAGTTCTTGAAGATTGCTCTAGACGAATATGAACATCTTCTAGATATATACGGTGTTTCAATAAAACCATACTACTATACCCTATTAAACAAAGAAATAAACTTAAATAATAAGGAGATAAAAGCTAGATTAAATAAACTTGATCATAAGGTAATAAAACTAGAAAACGATCTACAGTTTTTTGAGATATCTCTATCAAAAATTTCTAAGGAGAAGCAGCAAGAATTCATCAATTCTTCACTTCTAAAGGAGTATAAGCACTTTTTAGAAATGCTTTTTGCTAATTCTAAATATGTTTTAAGTGATAAGGAAGAAAAAATTTTTAATATTACATCTAAAGCTTCTTTTAGCAATTGGGTGAATATGATTGAAGAACTCCTTTCAAAACAGACCCTATCCATACTAGAAGAGAATCTTAAAAAGAAAACCATATCTTACAATGAGATTTTTAAATATCTTAGTTCTACAAACAAAAAAGTAAGAGATACTGCAGCGGAAGAATTTAATAGAATAAATAAAAAATATATCGAGATAGCAGAATATGAGATGAATTCTGTGTTAGAAAATAAACAAGCAAGTGATGACTATAGAGGTATAAAAAGACCTGATCTTCCAAGACATTTATCTACAGATGTAGATACAGAGATTGTTGATACATTAGTAGATGTTGTAACAAATAATTTTGATATCTCTAAAAAATTCTATAAAGAAAAAGCTAAATTACTTGGTCAAAAAACAATAGCTTACTATGAAAGGAATGTACCAATTGGGAAAGTAGATAAAGAATTTGAATTTAAAAAAGGTTTAAATATAGTTAAGAAAGTTTTTAATAATATAGATAATGAATTTGGAGAGATACTTACCTCTTTTATCGATAATAAGCAGATTGATGCTTTCCCAAAAGTTAATAAAACAGGAGGGGCTTACTGTATACATGTTAATAGGAATTTACCAACATATATACTCCTTAACTACAATAAAAAGGTAAATGATGTTCTAACAATAGCTCATGAGTGTGGTCATGGTATACATTCTGAGTTAGTAAAAAAACAGAATTCTTTAAATACTGACTATTCTCTAGCTTTAGCAGAAGTAGCAAGTACATTTTTTGAGGATTTCGCATTGGAAGAGATTATCAATACAACCAAAGATAAAGATTTTATTAAATCCCTCAAGCATGAGAGTATGAATCAAACTGTTAGTACAATATTTAGACAGGTTGCTTTTTATAACTTTGAGAAGGAATTACATAGCTCTTTTAGAGAGAAGGGTTATCTTTCTCATAAGGAAATATCTGATATTTTTGTTAAGCATATGAAATCATACCTTGGTGATGCAGTAGATGTAGATGATAGTATGAGGTATGGTTGGATATATGTTTCTCATTTTAGAAACTTTTTCTATGTTTATACTTATGCTAGTGGTTTATTAATATCTAAATATTTACAAAGTAAGGTTAGAGAAGATAAAGAGTTTGTTAATAAGTTTAAAGATTTTCTTAGAGCAGGTAGTAGTAAATCTGTTAAGGATATATTTTTAGATATGGATATAGATATATCTAAGAGAGAATTTTGGGAGGATGGGCTAAAGAATTTATAAAGAACTTTAATTTAAAAACAGTTTTTGTTATCATTATATGTATTATAAATTGAGTTATATTTTCTCTTATGGCAGAAACAGAATTAACTGAAATAGAAACAAGGGATGGACAAAATAGGAAAATAGAGATCGGATCACAACTAGATACAGTACTTAAGTTAGGTGGTAGTGTAAAGGAAATAATTCCAAAAGACATAGATGTTTCATCTCTTCCTAAAAAAGGAGACAATTTTGTTGCAGAAGATGGGACAGAGTATGATGAAAATGGTAATGTTGTAATAGCAGGACCTGAAGATTAATAATGTTTAATAACAGCTATTCTTTCGAATTATCAAAAAAGCTATATAGCAAATCAGTAATCTTTCCAAGAAAAAGACTTCTTTTTAGGGCATTAGAATTAACACCATTTGAAAATATAAAGGTGGTAATACTAGGACAAGATCCATACCATGATGAAGGACAAGCAAATGGATTAGCATTCTCTGTACCTAAAGATATTAAAATACCTCCATCATTAAAGAATATATATAAAGAATTAAATAATGATCTAGGTATACCAATACCCAATCATGGGGATTTAAGTAAATGGGCAAAAGAAGGAGTATTACTACTTAATAGTATATTAACTGTAGAACCACATAAGCCAGCATCACATAGAAATATGGGGTGGGAAGAATATACAGATGGAATAATAAAGGAGATAAATGATAAAAAAGAACATATTGTATTTATACTTTGGGGTAACTATGCACAAGAGAAAGGTAAATATATAGATGAGAGTAAACACTTAGTTATTAAATCACCACATCCTTCTCCATTTTCAGCAAGGAAAGGATTCTTTAATAGTAAACCTTTTAGTAGATGTAATACATATTTAAAAGAAAATGGTATAGGAGAGATAGATTGGAGAATTGAATAAATAGGGAGAAAAACCTCTTTTACTAAAATACAAGATTTTGTGGGTTACCTTTTAAGTAATTTATAACATTATCTCTAACAGTCTCATAAGTCCTTTTATCTGCGTCTATAGTATTAAATGCATTATGAGGTGTAACAATAATATTAGGATAATTATAATAATGATCATTTGAAGGAATCTGCTTCATAATTGGTGTCTCTATACCATAACCATAGATCTTACTTGTTTCTATACCATCTAATACTGCATCTTTATTTACAATCTCTTCTCTAGCTGGATTTACAATAATTACACCATCTTTCATTAAAGATATCTCTTTTGTAGAGATATAGTCTTTTGTAGAGCTATTTAAAGGTAAACATACTACGATAATATCGGATTCTTTTAATAATTTTTCTTTATCTACTACAGTTATACCATCTACAGGATCCAT
>JAQVKD010000015.1 GCA_028694805.1 Candidatus Dojkabacteria bacterium | reverse complement strand
TACTCTTCAAATTTATATTCTTTCAGTATATTATATACACATATGTATACAAATAAAAAAGTATTGATATTTGGTCTAGGATTAAACGATGGTGGTCTTGGTATAGCTGAATTCTTTGCAAAGCAAGGAGCTATACTAACCATTACAGATGGAAAAACAGAGGAACAATTAAAAAAATCTATTGAAAAATTATCCAAATATCCTAATATTACATATCATTTAGGAGGACATATTGAAAATGATTTTTTAAGTAATGACATTATTGTTCGTAATCCTGCTATTAAACCTAATAATCCATATTTAAAAATCGCTAAAGATGCTGGAAAAGAGATTGTTATGGAAATGGCACTTTTTAGTGAACTCTCACCATGTCCAATAATTGGAGTAACTGGTACTAAGGGGAAATCTACTACTACAACATTAATATATGAAATATTTAAAAAACAGTATAGTGAAGAAAAGGTCTTATTAGGAGGAAATATCGGTAAGAGTGCAATTAGAGAATTACCCAATTTAAAAGGAGATGATATTGCTATCTTAGAATTATCTAGTTTTCAACTAGATGGGATGGGAGAAAGTAAAATATCTCCACATATTGCAGTTATTACTAATATATACACCGACCATATAGATTGGCATGGAAGTAGAGAGGAATATATAAAGGCAAAAGAAAATATCTTTTTGAACCAATCTAGTGATGATTATCTTGTTTTAAATATCGATGATGACACATCTAGAACTTTTATTGATAAAGCTCCTGGTAATTTAAGGACATACAGCTTAGAAAATATCGATGCAGACTACTATATAGATACCGAATTAAACGTATATGAAAAGGGTAATCCTATTTTTAAATTAGAATCCCCTATTCTTTCAGGTCAACATAATTACTACAATATGCTAGCTGCTGTTGCTACAGCAAGAATTTATAATATCTCGGTTGATATTATTAAAAATGTTACAGAGAATTTTAAAGGTGTAAAAGGTAGACAGGAGTTTGTAAGAGAAATTGATGGTGTTAGATATTACAACGATACCTGTGCAACCTCTGTTGAGGCGATTAAAGCAATGCTTGATAGATTTGGCAAGGATAATAAAGGAAGAATTATTATGATTGCTGGTGGTGTTGATAAAGGATTAGATTTTGCAAAGGTTATTCCAGAAATGAAAGAGTATCTTAAAACATTAATCCTTTTTGAAGGTACAGCATCAGAAAAGATTAATGATTTAATACAGGATAGTATTCCTCTTTATGAATATTTTGATAGTATGAAAACAGCTATTGATAAGGCTAAAGAGCTGTCTGAAGATGGCGATATGATTATATTATGTCCTGGTGGTGCTAGTTTTAATATGTTTATAAATGAATTCGATAGAGGTGATAAATTTGTAGAATATGTAAATTCACTTTAAATAGAAATGCTTACTAAAGAAGAAGTTGAAAATATAAAGCTGGAAGATTTACAGAGGGTTCACATGATAGGTATAACATCAGGTATTAGTAGTTTTGTTGCAACATACCTCCTCAATCTAGGTGTTAAATTAACAGCCTCTGAAGTAAATCAAGATAATCATGTGGCTAAAGACTGGATTGAAAAAGGTGTTTTATACGCTGGCAGACATGATTCTAAATATATTACAGAGGATATCGATTTGGTTGTTTTTCCCAATGGTCCAATTCCTGGTAATCCAGAATGTGAAAAAGCAGAAAAGTTAGGACTTTCTACCGTAACCATGGGCCAAATACTTGGCCTAGTTAGTAAAAGATTTAAAACTATTGCTATTGCAGGTACGCATGGGAAAACCACTACTTCTGCTTTAATAACATGGCTACTATATAAAGAATTTCGAGAATTACCTAATTTTGTAATTGGTGATGAGATATTAGAGATTAACAAATCTTTTAATTTTAACCCATATAGCGAATACTTAGTTCTGGAGGCATGTGAATATAAAAGACAGTTCTTAGATAGAGCACCAAAACCATACATCTCTGTTATTACAAATATTGAATTAGATCATACAGATTACTATAAAGATCAAGAAGACTATAATAGTGCATTCAGAGAATTTTTAGAGAATACAGAATTAGAAATTATTTATGACAGTCGTGGGGAAAATATCGAACAAGTTCTTAAAGATATTGAAATTAAGAAACTTGATTGTAAAGAAATTGAGGCTATGTATGAAGATGTTACAGCTGGATTATTTGGTGATTATAACAAAGAAAATGTTCTTAGGGCTTGTGGTGTAGCAAATATTCTTGGAATATTTGCTGACATTGAAGATTTTCCTGGTGTTGCAAGTAGATTTCAATATATAGGAGAAATGGAAAATGGAAATCCAATTTATCTAGATTATGCTCATAATCCAAAGAAGGTTAAATCATGCCTTAGGGCTGCAAAAGAGAGGTTCCCTAATAAGAAAATCGTCTTTATTTGGCAACCACATAGCATAGAGAGAAGTCTGACTTTTGAAAATGATTTTGCAAAGAGTCTGGATGATGCAGATTTAGTATTAATTCCTAATATTTATGCACCACTTAGAGAAAGGACATTGTATCAGAATAAGTTGTCTGATAAACAGTTTGTTAAATATCTTAAAGAGGCCGATCCTAAAAAAGATATTAAATATACAAAGAATTTCCAAAACACTGCCAAAGAATTATCTAAACTTGGGAAAGATCATGTTCTTGTATTTGCTAGCGCAGGAGATCTTAAAGATATCTTTAAATTAATGGATATTAGAAATGAGTAAATATGATATAGATTCTGTTTCTGTAGTTGGAATTGGTGGTACTGGTGCCTATTATATTGCTAAATTCTTTCTTTTACTGGGAAAAGATGTATATGGGTATGACTTAAAGGAGACTGATAGAACAAAAGAACTTGAAGAAATGGGTGCTAGAATAGAATATAGTAATCCAACTAGACCATTTGAAACGGACTGTTATCTATATACACATAATATGCCAGAAAATCTTATAGATAGAATATTGTCTTCAAATAAAAATATTCCTGGTTATGAAATTGGAGAATTCTATCACTCATTAATATCTGATTATGAGGACAATCTAATGAGTGAGATAGAAAAAGATGCTTTCATCAAATCAGAACTTGCTCCACTATATTCTCTTGATTTAGAAAATGTCAGAATGATTGGAGTAACCGGTACTGATGGTAAGACAACCTCATGTACCATGATCTATCACCTACTAAAGAGTTATGGATATAAACCAGCTTTAATTAGTACGGTTTCTGCAATAATTGGTGATGAGGAAATAGACACTGGATTCCATACAACAACCCCTACTTCTCAAGAGCTTTATAAACTGATTAAAAAGGCTTTGGGGATTGGCTGTACACATATAGTATTAGAAACAACTTCTCACGGTTTAGAACAGGGAAGAGTTGCTGGAATTAAATTTGACGGTATTGGTTATACAAATGTAACTAATGAACACCTTGATTACCATAAGACATATGAGAAGTATTTAGAAGCAAAATCTCTTCTTATAACAAATCATACAAAAAGTAATAGCATTATTGTTCTAAATAAAGATGATGCTTCTTATGAATTTCTTTCTAATTTATCTATGGGAAAGGATATGAGTTATAGCATAAAAGATAAACAGGCTGATCTATATGCTTCAAATATACAAGATTCTGATAATTTAAAGTTTAAGCTAAATTCTGAAAAAGAGTCTCTGAAAGTCGAAATTCCTATATATGGTAAATACAATGTGAGTAATTTTCTTCTTGCTTGTGGAATTTGTATAAATGAGGGTTTAACATTAGAAAATATTTGTGATTATATTAAAGGTTTTGTTACTGTAAAAGGACGTATGGAATTACTACAATCAGAACCATTTAAAGTTTTTGTCGATTTTGCACATACTCCAAATGCAACTTTTCAGGTATTAAATAGTCTAAGGGATATAACCAAAGGAAGAATTATACATGTTTTTGGATGTGCTGGATTAAGAGATAAGACAAAGAGATATTCTATGGGAAAGATTTCTAATGAATTGGCTGATATTTCCATATTAACCGCAGAAGACCCTAGAACAGAAGATCTAAAAGATATTAATAATGAGATAGAGAGAGGTTGGAAAGATGGGGGGTTCACAAAGAAAGAAATCATTAGGTTTGATAATGATAAAGATAATATAGAGGTTAGAAAAGATGCTATTAAAAAAGCCTTGGAATTGGCAGAGGAAGGGGATATTGTAATAATTACTGGGAAAGCACATGAACAATCTTTATGTTTTGGAGATATAGAATACTCTTGGAACGACATAGCTGAAACAGAGAAACTTCTTAGTTCTTTACATAAATCTTAACATCTACGGCTACTGCCCTATCTTCTGTTAATATAATAGGGTTGATATCCATACTAACAATTTGAGGATAAGATATTAGCAGACTTTGAATATTACTAATAATATCTAATAATTTATCCTTAGCTAATTTAGGTTTTCCTCTATAACCATCAATTATTTTAGATACTTTAGTTCTATCCAGGGATTTAAGAATATCTTCTCTATTTGCTGGAAGAAGTACATATTCTATATCTTTATACACTTCTGTATATATACCACCTTGACCTATTGCTAAAAGATGACCAAATCCATTTCCGTTTTCTTCATATATTTGACTATCACCTTCTCTATTAGCTCCTAAGAAGAATTCTACTTTAGGTTCTATCATTTCCTGTATTAAAATATCTGGCGAGGCTATTCTTGTAACTTTTGTTATAGATTCTCTTAAAAGTCTTAACTTCTCTTGAAATTCTGTAACTGTCCTTATATCAAGATATATCGCCTTAAAATCTGTCTTATGTGCTAAATCTTTAGATGTAGCCTTAATTACTACTGGGAATTTTGTTGCTGCAAATACTATAGCTTCATCAATATTGGATGTTATTAATTGGTCTGGTATTGGTATATTATGTTCCTTTAGCAAATTCTCTGAAATTATATCTGGAAGAATTGAGACTTCATCTGTTATTAGATCCTCTATTTCCTTAAGATATTTATTAGAGATTTTAATATCTGAAACTTCAACAACCTTATTTTTATTCCTATTAACACTATACTCTGTAATTTTTCTAATAAGCTTAACTGTTGATTCAATATTGTTAGATACATAAACGTTATATTTCTTTAACAAATCTATCCCCAAACTAACATCTTCTTTGCCAAGAAAACATGCAAAAATTGGTTTATTAGTATTCTCTTGCAACTTTATAATCTTTTCTGCTGTTCCAACAATATCTGTAATTAATTGTGGAGTAAGTATAACCAGTATAGAGTCTGTACCCTCATCCTTTATACATGTAGAAATGGCAGATTCGTATCTATCAGCTAAGGCATCTCCTAGAACGTCTATTGGATTTCCTTTTGCAGAGGCTTCTGGTAAGTTTTCATAGAGTTTTTTCTTACTATTATCAGAAAGATTTGATAGAGATAATCCTTCTTTTTCAATATTATCAGCAGCGATAACTCCAGGTCCGCCAGCGTTCGTAATTACTGAGATGTTTTTACCATTTGGGAACTTCTTATTCTTTACGAATTTCATAGTATCAAAAAGTTCTTCTGTACTATCTACGACAATACAATTTCCTTTTTTTAGTGCGGTAATAACTGTTTCGTGAGAGCTGGCCAATGATCCTGTGTGCGAAGATATTGCTTCTTTAGCTTTTTGAGAGCTTCCAGGGGCAATTACAACAATTGGTTTCTTTGATTTCTGAGCTAAGCTTACAAATTCTTTTCCATCTGTAAATTGTTCTAGGTATATAGCTATTTCATCAATTTGGGGATCTTTTTCAAATTGTTCTATTAACTCATTTTCATAAATATCTGCTTTATTTCCTATGGAGATTACATGAGAGAAGCCAAGATTCTCTGCAATAGCCATATCTAAAATTGCTGTACAAAATGCTCCGGATTGTGAAATAAAGGCTATTGATCCATTACCTGGATTCTTTCTAGCAAATGTAAGATTTATTCTATCTTCATTATTAATGTATCCTAAGCAATTTGGCCCTAAGAGTCTTATACCTGCAGCTTTGACCTTATCCTTTATTCTATTTTCTAAATCTCTTCCATCTGCTCCTACCTCTTTAAATCCTGCAGATATTATTACAATAGATTTAACTTTTTTTTCAATACATTGATCTACGACTGGCTCGACAGCTTGTGATGGTATTGCTATACAAACCTGATCAATACTATCCTCAATTGAAAGAATATCTGGATATGATTTCCTTCCTAATATCTCTTCATATTTAGGATTCACTAGATAAATATTCCCTTCATAACCATCATTAATTAAATTTTGCAATAGGACAGATCCTATACCTTTTTGATTAACAGAGGCTCCAACTATTGCGATAGATTTGGGAGAGAATATATCTTTTTTCATTTTTTAATCTAAATATTTTAGTAGATTAGATATATCATAATTCTTAACTTCTTCAACAAGTTCAGTATTAATATTTTTTCTATTCTGTAATCGATCATAAAAGGTTGGAATAGATTGATCTTGGTATATAACTCCAGTATTTATTTTCTCTTCTGTTTTCGAAGTTTTTATAGCTTCTTCTAGTGATTGTACCGGTTGAGCTAATTTTTGAATTTTTTGTGCAAACCATTCTGGATTTGCTTCTTTATTATATGTAGGACAATATTGAAGAATTTCTACTATACTACAACCTTTATGATTAATTGCAGACTTAAATATCTCTATCATTTGCAACATATCTCCAGAGTATGCTCTTGCAAAGAATGTTGCTCTTTGACCTAACACTAGGTCTGATATATACATCTCTCTTTCTGGTTTTCCGTCTGGTAGTCCATACATAGGTTTACTCTCTTGAGTAGTTGCAGTAGCTTGTCCAGTTGTTAATGCAAAATTCTCATTATTATGGATAAGGATTGTAATATTATAATTACTTCTTACTGCGTGAATTAAGTGTTCTATACCTTCATGTAGTGTTCCACCATCTCCAATATCTGCAATTACAGTCATTTTTCTATTTGCTAAATGTGATCCAATTGCTAATGGGATAGCCCTTCCGTGCAATCCTTTAAAAGCATTTACTTTTATCTTATCAGCTCCATTACCGTTACACCCAATATCAAACGAGATAAAAGCCTGATTGGGTTTAATATCTAACTCACTAAGAGTCTTTTTGATTGCTGTATTGATTGCATAATTTCCACAACCAACACACCAAGTTGGTCTAACATTAGTATTGTACTCTGTTACAGGTATTGCCATATTATTTGTTAATAAAATCTAAAATATCTTCTATAAAAAGTGGTCTACCATCGTATTTTAATAGTTTCTGATCTATAGATATTCCTGATTCCTGTTTAATAAGTTTAGATAACTCTCCTGTTTGATTATTCTCTATAGATATAATCTGTTTTCCAGCTTCTTTTAGTTGTGTTAATTTCTCAAATTTTAATGGATAAATGTAACTGTAATGTAAGTAGCCAATATTGGTTTGATCAGTAATTAAATCTCTTATTGTATTTCCTGTACTCCCATAACTCACTAGGACGGTTTCTGTATTTTCGTTTCCATAATAGACAGGTTCTGGGAGATTATCTTTAAGAGTTTTAAGTTTCCTTAATCTCTTATCAGACATCTCTATAACCTCTTTAGAATTCTCAGTACTTTCTCCCGTTATTTTATGTTCATCGCTATTTTGCAAATATACAGGGTTTTCTTCTGATGGTACCCATCTTGGTGATATCCCGTTTTCTGTTATTTCATATCTATTAGTTCCATTATTCAGTCCTCTCTCAATTTGTATTGGTTCTGGCATTTCTTGAATATTAAATATTGATTCGGCTATTTGCTTTTCTGTTAGTATTATTACTGGTAATTGATATACTTCAGCAATATTAAAAGCTGCCTGTGTAAGTAAATATGCATCTGCTGGATTACTCACAGATATTACACATCTTGGGAATTCGCCATGTCCAGCATTAACAGCTAGTGAGAGGTCTCCAGCACCTGTCCATGTTGGGACACCAGTACCAGCACCACCTCTCTGTGCTAAAACTAGAACTAATGGTGTTTCAGATATTCCTGCACATGATATTGTTTCAGACATAAGGTCAAAACCTCCTCCTGATGTAGCTACCATTGCTCTTGTTCCCATATTCATACTTCCGATAGCCATTTGAGCGGCTGTAATCTCATTCTCTGCCTGTTTAACAACTATTCCAGTCTCTCTATACGTATCACCAATAAATTTGAAAATAGAGGTAGATGGGGTCATTGGGTATGCATAATATGCTCTACATCCAGCACTAATTGCTCCTAATGCAATAGCTTGGTTTCCTGTTATATTTAAAGAATCTTTAAGATTTAATCCTTTATCAAAAGATATTGGTTTTTCTAAACCATTAGTTTGCTGTGAATTATATCCTGCTAAAAGACATTTAATTTCTGCCTCAAGGTCTATTTTCTTATCCTTAAATCTATCTCTAACAACTTCCTCAATGGGTGCTATTTCTAATCCTAAGATTCTCCATATAAATCCAAGAAGTACCATATTTGCCATAATTTCAATACCACCAGCATCTAGAGCAAGTTCTTTAGTATCAATAGATACTAACTTGATGCTATTTTGATTAATAAAGTTCTTTTCTTCCTCTGTTAGCGCCAGATCTAGAGAATCATATATTATTATTCCATTTTCTCTTACAGAGTATATATACTCATGTATTGCATCTATATCTAAGATTGGAAGAATATCACACATCCTTAAAGAAGACCCTATTCTTCTATCAGATATATCAATTTGGTATGATGCTACACCACCTTTGATAAGTGATGGATATTCTCTATAGGCAAAATTATGGAAACCAGTATTCTTTATTGCTTTACTTAGAATCTCTCCAAGAGTATTAATTCCTTGTCCAGATTCACCACCGAATTTAACAACAAGTCTGTTTTGAGACATTAATTAGAGAAAGTGATTTTATATATTTTTAGCGTATCATTTCAAATATTCAAAGTCAAAATTTTTAAATCCAAGTTAGGTTCCCAGCAGAGTTTGAGGTTATATCCATATCAAGAACCCTTCTTGCATTCCAAGCGAGATCCTCATTATCGGTCATATTTTCTGCAATCCATATAAGATATTCTCTATCTATCCTAGATATCTCTTCAAGTGTTTTTCCAGCATATTTACCAAATCTAACCTCTCTGATAATTTGTGGCTGTTTAGTTATCACCATCATCTGTTCTGGAGAAAGCTTTGTATTATTTAATAAATACTGGAAGAGATCCCTTAAAAAATACACATCACTTAGTGCATCATGTGCAGTTATATGTTCCTTGTTTTCATTTTTATAAAGACCAAGATAGTATCTTAGAAATTGAAGTCTGTAGCTTTCGAGGTCTCTATTCCCTTCTGTTAGGGCATTTCTGGCAACTTTAAGTGTACAGATATTTTTGGGTATCTCTATACCCTTCTTCCTTAAAACTTCTAGATCAAAATCCACGTTATGAGCAATCCAGATATATTTTTGAGCCAAGAAGTTTAAATATTCTACCAATGTTTTACCTTTAAATTCTGGATCTATTCCATCTTTTGGTAATTCTGTATTCTCAAAATACTGTTTATCTTGTAACATTTCTGGCGTTATATTATGAACAGCCATAGCACCAAAAGAGATCTCTTGCTTAGGCTTAAAGAACAGATTTAATTTAATTTCTGGATCGTCTGTTATGAAGGCTAATTGAATTAGGTCTTTTACTTGGGTATCGGTTGTTTCTGTATCAAAATACAGAAATTTATTATCTGACATTAAAATCTTTAATGAAATTATTATCTACATTGTATCATTAAACAGAATATATTGTTTAAATTCCCTTTGATTTGTTTATTTTCTTTACCAATTCGAGAAGTTCTACTTGTTCTTTACTGTTTAAAGAATCAAAAATCCATGAGCAGCTACTTTCTAATTTGTCTACTTCTTTTGGTAAAAGACTTTTCCCTTTATTAGTTAGCTCTACTTCTATAACTCTTTTATCATTTTGATTAAAAATTCTCTCTAACAGACCTCTTTTTACAAGAGAATCTATCTGAGATGTTACACTTGCTGGTGTTATTTTAAAATTTTTCGCAATTTCAGTTGGTTTAACTCTTCCATTCTCGGATATATACATAACTGTTCTTAATTGGATCATAGTTAATGTAGAATTTGGTTGATTCGAGTTTATATATCTTGCCAAATCAAATATCTCATTTATTATTTCTGTCTTATCTAAAGCCATTTTTACAATATCTGTCAATTTAAACGAATGCTCCCATTATACCACTCTATTTTTATCCTTCAACTTTTTGATATTCAAGATATTATGATATGGTATATTATATTCAGATATTTAATATTTAATAAAAATAGAGATGATTGTACCAGAAGGAACAAAATTTATATTTTTCGTTATACCTGTATTTCTAATAGCAATTGTTGTAGTTTTCTTTCTATTTTCCAATAAATCTCAAGTATGGGATAGTAATAGTGGTGAGAATATTTATGGTACGGATACGGAAGATGATATCGATTTTGAGGAATTGAAAATTGAAACTCTAGAAGAGGGTTCGGGAAAAGAAGCAGAGACTGGTGATGAAATATCAGTAAACTACGTAGGAACCTTAAAAGATGGTACACAATTTGATAGCTCATACGATAGAGGGGAAACTTTTACATTTGTTTTAGGTATAGGACAAGTAATAGATGGTTGGGATGAGGGCGTTGCTGGGATGAAAGTTGGAGAAATTAGAAGGTTAGAAATACCATCATCACTTGGTTATGGAGAATATGGTTCTGGAGTAATTCCTGGAGATGCCGGATTAATATTTGAGGTTGAATTAGTTTCTATAAACGATTAATTATAGAAGACCAAAAAACATAATAATTCCTAATATACACATTGCAATACCAGATATTAGATGCATTTTTCTTACATTATTATCTTTCCAATCAGATATATCTTTTATACCTTTTGTCCCAAAGAAAACAACTAAAGATATTACAATCATTGGTAATACAAAGATTACGTTATAGATTAGTAGATATGGAACCGATTTAAGATAGTCCAGAGCTGATAACATTCCTCCCAAGATAACATATGGACCAATTGTACAAGGAAGTAGGAATAAAGTGACAAACAGACCTAACCCAAAAGCTCCCATAGGAGATGTGATTTTACTAATAACATTTTGTACCTTTGGTCTTAAAAACATTGGCATTTCTGTACCAACACTTCCAGGTTTATATTTTATGAAATCTTTTATCTCTAAAATTCCTAATATAGCTGCAACAATCCCCAAACCTTTATACAGATAAGTTTTAATAATTGTTATTGATTGAAGAAATTGAAATGCTTTAATTATTAAAAATCCATAAACCATATACATAACAATTACAGCAAGTACAAAAGCTCCTGCGGAAAAAAGGATCTGCTTTCTATTCTTCGGATTATAAGTGGTTATTGCTACTAGCATTAGTAATAATACAGAAATGGCACATGGATTAATTGAATCTGCTAGGGCCAATCCAAGAACTTTTGTAATAGAAACAGGCTCTGGACACACATTCTCTTCTTCTTCATCACAATATACGACATCTTCTCCAGGATCAACCTCCTCTTTAGTATTAACAATATCTCCGTTCCATTGAAGTAACCATCCATTTACAGTTAATGCATGCTCATACTCTATTGAACCTCCAGGATATTTAACAATTTCTGTATTGACAATCTCACCTTCTTGTTTTTCTGATGTCCAATCTGATAAATTAGAAGTTATGAAGGAAAGGATTTCTTTTTTTTGATTATCTGTTAAAGAATTATTACTTTGTTTAATTGCAATTCTATCCTTTCTATATATCCTTGGGAAACCTCCTAACTTGCTAATATCAAAATCCTCTAAATTAACAATCCCTTCCAGTGTTTGAACTTGATTACTATCTGGAGAATTTAGAAATATTTTTAAATTATTCTTTATATCTGTATCCCCAGCTAGACTATCTTCATAATTAAAAGTAATAACTGGTATTCCTAATCCAATATTGTAAATATCATTATAATCATAAATTAAAGGAGCGTTTCTCGTATCTTCATATATTTCATATTCAATAACTATGAGATTAGAATTTTCTGCTATAGTCTCCTTAATAAATGGCGATGCTACAGAGCAATGTGGACATCCAATTCCAGTAAAATATGTCGCAAATGTGAACTCTGTTGAACTTTCTTGTGCATATACAGAATTCCCTACAAAAAGCATTGCCAAGAATGGTAGTACTAATAATAGTTTTTTTAATATATTTTTCATATTTCGTCGTATATATTATCATATATCCTATGAGTCTTGAACTTTCTGAAAAACAAAAGTCTATACTTGATGATATCCTAGGTTGGTATAAAAAAAGGGATGTACAATATATTACACTTGGTGGTTATGCCGGTACTGGTAAAACAACTTTAATGGGGTATCTATCAAATATACTAAGAAACGATAAATCTAAAATTAAAGTTGCATTTTGTAGTTATACTGGTAAAGCATCAAGGGTTTTGCAAAGAAAACTTAGAGATACTAAGTCAATATATCCTCATGACTATACTGGAACAATACACAGGTTAATTTATAGACCCATGTTAGATGATGAAGGTGAAATTATTGGTTGGAGAAAAGAGGATATTAACCAATTTTTCTATGATTTGATAATTGTAGATGAAGCTAGTATGGTTACAGAAGATATTTGGAATGATCTTCTATCTTTTGGTAAACCTATACTTGCTGTTGGTGATCATGGTCAGTTACCTCCTGTAGAGGGTAATTTTAATTTAATGGAGAAACCACAATTTAAGCTTGAGGAGATATATAGACAGGAATTGGATAATCCGATAATTAAGGTTTCTGAAATTGCAAGAAAGTATGGGAACATTCCAGTTGAAGAATTTTCAAAAACAGTAAAGAAGTTAGATAAGAAGAATCCTGAAACTGGAGAATTTTTAGAGAATATTTTAGAGCAGTATGATAACGATACAATGGTTTTAACTGGATACAATACTAGTAGAGTTAAATTAAATAAAGGTATTCGACAATTACTTGGGTTTGAGAGTATAGATCCTGCTTTGGGTGATCGAGTTATATGCCTTAAAAATAATCATGAGAAAGAAATATACAATGGTATGATGGGTACTGTATTAGATATATCTAAAAATAGTGTTGGCGATCTTGAATTTTTTGATGTAGAGATCGAGTTTGATGATGAAGATTATCCATATCTAGGAAAAATTTCTAGAGAGCAGTTTAATAAAGAGAATAGTTTTAATTCTATTTCTGATGGTTTTGAT
>JAQVKD010000003.1:12866-51423 GCA_028694805.1 Candidatus Dojkabacteria bacterium | reverse complement strand
TTAAAATCTTCTTCTAACAGGCACGTACTTCCATCTCTTGCACAGACTTCTCCTCCCTGTGGCTTAAATTTGTCTTTACAAACGTTTGAGATATTGGCCCTAACTTCCCGACACCATTCACCTTTATTTATATAATCGCCTTCATCTACACCACCGGTGCAAAAGCACTTTTCACTATTACACTTTTGACCGGATTCTATTTGATTAACTTCAACAGCGATATAATTGGGATCTGAACTATAATATTCCCAAGTGTGTTCACTATTACATGAATACATCAGACCAATATTACTAAGACATTTCTCCCCATTCACGGCACATGTAGAACCGAGATTACACCAACTTGTAGTTGTATTCGTCATAGGACTCGGTACCCAAACACCATTAGAACATTTTTCCCTATTCTCTCCAGAACCTCTATATAGAGCCCCAACTATTCCGATATAGCATAATTCTTCACTAGTAGCATTAATACATATACCACTTGAATTCCACTTACCTATACCACCATTATTTGAACATCGACTACCTATAAGAACACAACTTTTATCAGTAGAACATACTCTGTCGGTAGATCCAAGTTCCGGATTGTACCTAATACATGTAGACCCAATATTAGAGTTATCACAATTACTCCCATAAACCACACTTTGAGATGTTGAATTCTTTACACATCTAGCATACCCATAACTATTAGAAGAGAAACTACTACTCGTATCTATCGAATAATTATCTAAACACTCATAAACATTACACATACCTAAGTTATTATAGGTAGCAGATTCCGCTCCCATATTTGTAGCTTTTAGAGTATAACATTTATCACCAACTGAGATACATCTACTTTCCTCTCCACAAATTTTTCCGTCCCCACAAGATTCTCCTATATTATTAACACTACAAGGAACATAACCATTTGGTGTTGTACTAGGATCTATTAAAGATACCGTAGCAGAACAGCTCACAGTTTTACTATTAAGTGTACATTCCCAATTAGCATTGCCACTTGAGTCAAAAGACACTTTTCCAGTACCATTTAATACAGAAGCCCCACTACAAAGCTCAGATTCTAAAACAGCGGGTTCTCCAAAATTATATCTTTTATTATTTCCTGAGCCACATTTTGGTTCTTCTAAATTATTACATTCGTGTTCACTTAGATCGTCATGATTTATCCATTTTGCTATATAATAACCATTACTTTCGACAGCACTACACACTTTACAAACTCCATTATAAAAAAGATTGTCTCCAATACTATAACTCCCAGAACATTTTAAAGATTCCTGAGTTTTTAATTCCTCTTCTTCTAATGCATAAGTGCACAATCTACTCTTAGCTTTGTTATAAGTATCTTCTCCACAATTCTCTTGAGTACATTGAACAATAATATCTGGATAACTATTTTTTCCATTAATATAGTTATAAACACAAGTACAATAATCTAAAAATGAACACTTTGGATCATTATATTCATTACTTGAAGTTGAGGTTTCTTTATAACAGGTCTTTTTTCTTATACCACAACCCCCAGAACCATCACTATACTGTCTAGTACAAGATATCTCTTTTTGTGTACAATTACTTCCACTCGGACAGGAAGTAAGAGGATACTCACTTGGACAAGTTAAGCTGCAAGAAAGACAAGTTTTTGGAGTAAAATTATTAATTAATATACATGAACTCCCAGTACTATAATATCCATTCAGACATCTACATATACCAGACCCACTAAGGTATTCTGCATGAGCAACACAACTGCAAGAAGACCCATTCCAGGTTCCTAACCCATCCAATTCACAAGCCATTTCTCTTGCATCACCTCGTAAAATAGCAAAGATATTAGTTGATTCTCCCATAACACTTTCTGTATTAATAGGTACAACAGATCCTTCAATATTCAAATCTTGTATAGCATCTGGAATATTGAGAACGATATCAGAAACTGGGGAAATTTGATATGCAGATTCTTTAGTTCTCCATGAACCAGAAACTCCACTATCTATTGTAATATCTAACTGTATATTTTCTTGTGGAGTATCATATGTATTTAAGAAATAATTACCTTCATCATCTACTGCTCCTGAGAGATCTATGTACCAATTACCTTCACTATTTAAAACTCCAGAAAAGAGATTACTACTTACTTCTGTCAAAGTATCAAAATATCTGACATAAACAATAGCATCTTGCAAGCTATCTAATTCGTCAACCGGTGCGTCTTCCCAATTTGCATCTTTTACAGAACCATAAGCAGGTACAGGACTCTTCACACTATCAGGAACTTCCAAAGTCTTCGCAACTGATAAATCATTAACATCTGTCACACTCCTATAAATATACTGATCTCCAACTAAAAAAGAATATTCAGTCTCTGGATCTAGATTAGTAACCGTAACATGATGGGTATAATACTTACCTCTATCAGTAACTACCACCTCAGTTTGGAAATTATCCATCTTTGCGACTAAACTATCATCCTCAGAGATATTCTCTGATGTTTGCTCAGTTGCATTTAATTCTGCATTAGTGACATCCCTTGTATCAAAATACCTATCACCCTTTAAAACAACTGCTACAGGAATTTTCTTCTCCCCTTGCGTAACTAAAACAGATGCACCTGTAACCTTCTTAGTATTCCAACTAACAGTTACAGAACTAGATGTAATATTACTAAAATACACATTATTAGGAGTAATTCTTAGATATTCATAGATTGAAACTCCTATTAGAAGAATAAATAAAACACCTAAGACAATCCATACTTTAGTCCAAGGATTTCTTTTAGATTTCTGTTCAACAGGGATATTCTCCATAGTAAAAAAAATATTATTTTAATTACTATAAATTACCTTTTTACAACAACCATGTCAATTAAAGATGATATAATTACGGATATGCAAAAATACTTCATACCACACAAATTAAAACTCGGAGATATTACACACCTTTCAGATAATGATAGTGAGTTAGTTATATCTCAAAACAAATTAAATATAGAAGATCTAGTAGAAATAGAAACATATGAAAAAGTCTTTATAGGACAAATAACAGATATTGCTAAAACAAGTGTTGAAATTGAAATAGTTGAAGATAAAGGTGAAAGGATTTCTAAAGTACAACCAAGTATAACAATTATACAATCACTATCTAATGATTCAAAATTTAACTACTTTTTAGAAAAAAGTGTAGAAATAGGTATAGGAAGAATAATTCCTGTTGAAAGTAAATATTCTTTAAAAAATAAAAATAAGGCATTAAAGAATTTTGGACTATGGAATAAGATAGTTAAAGATGCAACAGAACAATCAAGAAACCCATATCCTCCTATTTTAGAAAAACCAATTAAGATAAAAGAGTTAAATAGTAATGATTTTAAAGATACTGTAAATATCTGCCTAGCAACAGAGAATGTAAATCCTACATTTTTAGATGAATATCTAAAAACAATTGATATAGATAAAGATATAGTTATCGCAATTGGTCCAGAAAAAGGATGGAGCTCTTCTGATATAAAGATATTTAAGGAGTCAAATTTTAAATTTGTTAAACTAAGAGGAAATATATTAAGAACTGAAACTGCTGGATTAGTAATCGGAAGTATAATTAAATATTTAAAAGGAGAAATATAAATGAGAAAGGGAGTTAGAAAAAACTATAAAAAGCCAAGACATCAAACGGTAGATAGAAAATATTACACGAAAGAAGATATCTTTATCTCTCGTATGGCAAGCATCTTACGAATGCCAAAGGGAGAAGTTAAACATATGTTTTTTCAAAGAGCTAGAACAACAATTAGATTAAACAATCTTAAAGGTGATACAAAAAAAACATATAGAGTACTAACACAAAGTAAAGGATGGGAACTACAAAAAATAGAAGAGTTAAATAATGTTTTTTTCGTTAATAATAAAGATAAGAGCGATATAGCAGATACAGAGGAGTATAAAGAAGGAAAATTCTATATACAAAATCTATCAAGTATACTCTCTATATATGCACTTGATCCAAAAGAGGAAGAAAATATTCTTGATATGGCCGCCTCTCCTGGTAGTAAAACTACATTAATAGCATCTCTTACTAATAAAAAGGCGAATATAACTGCAAATGATGTAGATGAATATAGAGTTAGAAAATTAATAAATGTACTGCATCAATTTGGTAGTACAAATGTTGAGGTTATAAATAAAGACGGTGCTGATTTAGGAAATATATATCCTGATCATTTTGACAAAGTTATCCTAGATGCTCCATGCAGTGGTGAAGGTATGATATATCTTGCTGGTAGAAAGCCTTTAAGGTTTTGGAGTATAAAAAAAGTTAATGCTATGTCTAAAGTACAAAAGAAATTAATAGAGTCAGCATTCAAATCTCTAAAGAGAGGCGGAACATTAATATATTCCACCTGTACCCTTGAACCAGAAGAGAACGAAGAAGTGATAACTCACCTATTAAATAAAAATAGTAATGCAAGAATTGAAGAAATTGATTTTGTAAATAATCTTGAGCCCCTGATAAAAGAGAAATTTAGAAGCGGTATCACAAAGTGGAGTGGCAATATATATAATCAAAATACTGATAAGAGTATAAGAATAATCCCATCACCAGAGATGATGGGATTTTACATTGCAAAGATTACTAAAGTTTAGGCCTGCTTCATACTAAATTTTAATTTACCATCCTTATCTATACCGATAAGTTTTACCTTTACTTGATCACCTTCTTTAACAACACTACTTACATCTTTAATAAAATCATTAGACATTTCTGAGACATGTACTAATCCAGAAACTCCAGGTCTAATATCTACAAAAGCTCCATATGACATAACTGATGCTACAACACCATCATATGTTTCACCCTCTTTAGGAGCAAATGTATATCTTTCTAAATATGACATTGCTTTATCAAGTTTTTCTTTATCATCAGCATATATATTTACAGTACCATCATCTTCTATACTAATCTCTGCACCACTTTTCTCTGTAATTTCCTTAATGTTCTTACCTCCAGGACCAATTAACTCACCTATTTTATCTACAGGTATCTTTGCACTTGTAACCTGTGGAGCATTAGATGATATCTCTTTTCTAGGAGCATCTATAACTTTCTCCATCATATCTATAATCTTAAGTCTAGCGACTTTAGATTGTTTAAATGTGTCCTCAACAATATCCATATTAAGTCCACCAATCTTGTTATCCATCTGTACTGCTGTTACACCATCTCTAGTACCAACAATCTTAAAGTCCATATCTCCATAGAAATCTTCTGTACCTTGCATATCAGTTAATACTTTGAAAGACCCATCATCATTAGTTACTAGTCCACAAGCAATACCTGCTACTGTTTTTTTAATTGGAACACCAGCTGCCATTAATGCAAGACTTGATCCACATGCAGAGCCCATTGAACTTGATCCATTCTCTCCCTGTATCTCGGAGGCAACTATTATTGTGTATGGGAAATCTTCTTTAGAAGGTAGTACTGGAACAAGAGATTTCTCAGCTAACATTCCATGACCTATTGCTCTTCTACTTGGATTGAAATGTACTCTACCTACATCTCCATATGCAAATGGAAGATCATTATAGAAGTGCATATACCTTTTCTCTGTCTCTCCAAGCATATCATCAACCATCTTTGCATCATCCAAAGTTCCAAGGGTTGCAATAGATAGAACTTGTGTAACACCTCTGGTAAATAGTCCTGACCCATGAACATTTGGGAGTAAATCTACTTCCGCACCCATTTCTCTAATTTCATCTAATTGTCTTCCGTCAATTCTAATATTTTCCTCTTTTACTAATCTTCTAAGATTTTTCTTTAGTAATTTATCATATCCTTCTGATAACTCTTTCTTAGAATATTTCCCTTCGAATTTAACAAAAAGTTCTTCTTTTGTTTTCTCATGTAGTTCACTATTAGCTGCTTTTAAATTTTCTTCTATCTTTTCACCTAGGAAATCTACAATATCATTTAGTAATTCATCAGATAATATATGTGGTTCATATTCAGATTTCTCTTTTTTACCAGCAATCTCTACAAATTTATTCTGAGCATCCAACCAAGGTTTCATAAAATCTAAACCTTTTCTCATAGCCTCTACTACCTGATCGTCCTCAATATCATTACAACCACCATCAATCATAGTAAATACTTCTCCGTCACCTGCAATCATGTAGTTCATAGGGAATTCTTCACTTACAGTATCTAGATTTTTATAGATAGGTTTTTCTAATCCCATATTAATTCCAGCTACTGGACCGTCAAATGGTATATGGGACATAACTAAAGCTGCGGATACAGCATTGATTGCTAAGATAACTGGATCATTTTCTTCATCATATGAAAGGACTGTAACTATTACATTAACCTCGTCCATGTAGTCAGAAGGAAATCTTGATCTTATAGCCCTATCTATCATTCTAGATCTTAAGATCGCCTCATCTGATGGGAATCTTTCTCTTTTTACAAATCTAGACCCACTAATTTTACCAGCAGCATAGAATCTTTCTATATATTCTACTGATAGTGGAAAGTAATCCATATCTCCAATTGCTGGTTTACTGTTTACATTTACTGTAATTACAGTATTTCCCATCTGAGCAAGTATCGAAGATTGAGATCTAAGAGCTAGTTTTCCTGTTGAGAAACTACATTTTCTTCCATCTATCTCGAATTCGTGTATTTTTTCGTCAAAAAGCATGTTAAATATTAAAGAATTTATATACCAAATTAAGTAACCAACCATTAGGTTACATGATCTGTGAAAGTTATATCAAGAAAGAGGAGAAAAAGAAAGTTAAATACTCAACTTCTTTTTTAAATCTGCATATCTATCAGCTTCATTAGCTTCTAAATATTGTAATAGCCTTCTTCTTTTTCCGACTTTTTGTAGTAGACCTCTACGAGAGTGATTATCTTTCTTATGATCCTTTAGATGTTCAGATAGTCTCTTAATCTCTTCTGTTAAGATAGCAATCTGAACTTCTGGAGAACCAGTATCTCCTTCATGAAGTCCATACTCTTTTATTAATTTTTGCTTCTCTGATGTTATTAAAGACATGATTACTAATAGGGTAACATGATATTAAACAATTTACAATGCCTATAATGGCACATATAATTAACCTTACTATTGTACTTTATTATAGGTCTTCTGTCAATAAAATATTATTATTTAACGATTTTATAACAATAAATCTCATCCCCTTCTTTTGCTTCAACTTCAGAATCTACGATTATTCCACAATCCATACCCTTTGTCGCCTCTATAACATCATTCTTATTAATCTTTAATGATTTAATCCTAGATTCACTTAATATTTCATCATCTCTTACAATGTATACTTTACAATCTCTTTTCATTTTTCCTTCATCAACTCTGTTTCCAAGAACCTTTTTACCATTAGATAAAGTAAAGATCGCTTTTATAGTAGCCTTTCCTATTTCTTCTTCGGTTTCCTCTGGCATGGCTAACATATTTAAAGCATCAGACATTTCTTCAATAAGCTTATAGATAATGTCATATGTTCTTAATAAAACCCTTTTCTTTTTTGATAAATCTACTACACCACTTTCATAACCTACTTCAAAACCAAGAATTATAGCTTTTGATACCTCAGCCCTTTCTATATCTCTTATTGATATATCTCCAACTCCATCACTTATAATATTTATTCTTGCACCATCGACATCTAAATTATCAAGAGAACTTCTTAAAGCTTCTAAAGATCCTTCAGAAGAGCTTTTCAAAATTATATTAATCTCCTTTATATCCTCATCTTCTTTAGTATCACTATCTGTAAAAAATGAAACTATCTCATCAGTATCTTCTAAAGATGCCTCTTCCTCTTCTTTTTCAGATTTCAATAGAGAGTTAAGAATCTTTTTATCATTTTCTTCTAATATGTATATTTCAGATCCAAGGTCTAATAAGTTCGAAAGTCCAATTATCTTTCCACCAGATCCGGTATCGAAATCTCCAACATCATCACCTTCTTCAGAAACTAATGCTTTTACTTTCTCTACACATGGCTTACCATTTACAAAATATCCTATAAATTCACCTTTAGAAAAACATCCATTAGTTACAACAATAGTGGAAACATTTCCTCTTGATTTCTCTTTTACAGATTCTAAAACAATTGCCTTAGCTAAAACCTTCTCCGGAAGCCCTCCCTTATCTTGCAACCCTTCGACTTCAACAACTAAGTTAATCATATCCAATAATTCTTTGATTCCTTCACCTGTTTTTCCTGAGACTTTAACATAAGGAACTTTTCCACCCATATCTTCTAGTTGAATACCCTCATTTGCCAAATCCCTTTTAATTTTCTCAATATTCGTATCAGGTAGATCTATCTTATTAATAACTACAATTGGTTTTGTTGTAGAATTTTTAATAATTTCTATAGATTCTCTAGTTTGTGGTTGAATACCATCATTGGCTGCAACTATTAACAAAGTAATATCAGCAATATTTCCACCCCTTAGCCTCATTAAATCAAAGGCTTCGTGTCCAGGAGTATCTACAAATGTAATCCTATCTTCTTTTTTACAGTCTGGTTTAATAGTAAATACAGAGATTTTTTGTGTAATACCACCAGCTTCACAAGATTGGACATTAGATTCTCTTATCTTGTCTAGTATAGTTGTTTTTCCATGATCAACATGACCCAATATTGTTACTATTGGAATTCTGCTACACACATTTTTTTGTTCACTTTTCTTTGTCATAGCAAAACAGCTATAAATTATTTATTACTCCTCAGATTTCTCTTCTTTCTCTTCAATAATTTCTTCCACAACAGGTACTTCAACCTCATCCTCATCTACTGATTCAGACTCTTTAATTTCTTCAGTTTTTATTTCTGAATCATCAAGAACCTCCTCCTGAGTCTCTTCTACATATTCTTCAACTCCATCACCTATCTCTGTAGCAGTTTCACCTTCTGGACCTTCAATATCTATTTTCATTCCAGTTAATTTCCAAGCTAATCTAACATTCTGACCCTCTTTACCTATAGCAAGAGATAGCTGATCTGCATCAACTTTAACTGTAGCTGTTTCATCAGATATTGATACACTATTAACTTTTGCTGGGCTAAGAGCATTTGCGACAAACTCATCCATATCATCACTCCATTCAATGATATCTATTTTCTCTTCACCAAGCTCATTCATTACATTTGCAATTCTAATACCTCTTTGACCAACACAAGAACCAATTGGATCAACACCTTCTTGATGGGATTCAACCGCAATTTTACTTCTCATACCAGCCTCTCTTGCGACAGCCTTTATTTCAACAACACCAGATTCTATTTCTGGAACTTCAAGTTTAAATAGTTCGATAAGGAAGTTAGGATCTGATCTAGAAACAATAATTTGACCATCTTCTATACTCTTTAAAAGGACTTTATATCTCTGTCCTATCTTATAGAATTCATTACCTATCTGCTCTTCTTGTGGCATTATCGCAGTAGCCTTTCCTATTTCAAATACAACTTCACCTTTTTGCATTCTTTGCATTAAAGCAGTAAAAACCTCACCCACCTTATCGCTATACTCTTCTAAAATAGCCTCTTTTTCAAACTCACTCATTTTCTGTAATACAACCTGCTTTGCAGCTTGTGCAGCTATTCTTCCCAAATCTTCAGCTGGGACTTCAATCTGTACAGTATCTCCAATTTCAGCATTTGGAGAGATATATTCTGCCTCAGCTAAAGCAATTTCCTGTTCATCATCAGAGACTTTTTCAACAACGCTCTTATTAGCAAAGAGTTTAAACTCTCCAGTTTCTCTATCAATTTCTACAGAAAGATTTTCACCCATCTTATTACCTTCATCATCTCTTGTTGTTCCAAATTTTTCCTTTCTATATGCTGTAAGTATAGCTTCTTCTAAAGCTTCAAAAACTCTTTCTTTGTCTAAACCTCTTTCAGCAGAGATCTGTGTAACAGCAGATAGGAAATCAGATGTTATAGCCATATATATAAAACTAAAAAATTAAAACTAAAGTTTCGAAAAAAAAGGTGAGACATTCAATCCTCACCTCTCTCCATATAACTTTCAACTGAAGTATATCAAATCAACATTATTAAATCAAATTCTAAGAAATATCTTTTAATTTCTCCCACAATTTTTTCTCCTCTCTTGATAATCTAGTCGGGACATGGAAATTAACCTTAACATAGAGATCTCCTCTTTGATTTTCTTGACCTAATACTGGCATTCCTTTCTCCTTAATTCTAAATATTGATCCACCCTCCGTTGATTTAGGGATTTTTAAACTTACTTTTCCATATGGAGTATTAACTTCAGCTTCTCCACCAAGTACGGCGACATATATTGGGATACTCATTTCAGAATATATATCATTTCCTCTTCTTTCAAATTCTTTTGATGGCTCAACCTCTACCTCAATATATAGATCTCCAGAAGGTGTACCTTTAGGCCCTGCATTTCCACCACCTTTAAATCTTAATATCATTCCATCATATGCTCCTGCGGGAACTTTAATTTTTTCATCTTTACGTTCAACCTCTGTTCCAAGACCACCACATTTAGAACATTTCTTTTCAGGAATTTTCCCAACTCCATTACATTCAGGACAAACTGAAGTCATTGCAATAGAGCCAAGTATTGTTCTCTGTGTTTTTTGAACCCTACCAGAACCACCACATGTCGGACAGGTTTTAGTTTTCTTATTTTCACTACCAGTCCCATCACAATGCGAACACTGAATATCTCTTTCTATCTTTAATTTAAAGGTCCCCCCTTCAACAGCTTCTTGGAAACTTAAACGTATTTTATACTTTACATCAGAACCTCTAACTTGAGTCTGTCCTCTTTGCTGACCTCCAAATCCGAAATCAAATCCAGAAGTGCTACCTCCAAAAAAACTACTAAAGATATCTCCCATATCAAATGGAGTTCCCTGACCAAAGCCATTAAAGTCATATGCATCCTGCCCACCAAAACCTGCTGTACCAGCATGACCATACTGATCGTATGCTTTACGCTTAGACTCATCTGAGAGAATCTCATATGCCTCCTGTACCTCTTTAAATTTCTCTTCAGCATCCTCAGCCTTGTTTACATCAGGATGATATTTCTTAACAAGCTTTCTATATGCCTTCTTTATTTCATCTTGGCTTGCATTTTTACCAATACCAAGAATTTCATAGTAATCTCTCTTTTCCATACGATTCACATTTTAGCAGATGATTAAAGATATTGCCAATAGGTTGTATTATAGGCAATGAAGATTTATTCATGCTATCATGAATATCATGTCAAAAGAATGGAATATTCCTGAAGAACAATCAAAAAAAGTAAGGAAAACAAAAGTAGTCATTTCTATCACTCTATCAGTTATTGGAGTATTGATAATTCTCTCGCAAGCAATACCTTTAACAAAATCTTACATAGATGGATGGATTGAACAAACAAGAGTTAAACTAATGAAAAATCCTGTTCCAGATTCTTATAGAAAATATATAGAAGAGGATTTTGCATACTACGATCCAAGCAAAGGTTATTTTGCAAATCTTGAAGAAAGTATTGGGGAATTAACTTTTACAGGTAGTTTTACGTATGATCCGACAACAAATTCATCTAGAGAGATAGTTATAGATACAGATTACGATAAAGATATGTATCTAGATATTGAAAGTATAGGTATAGAAGATATTATTATTACACCAAATGTAGAAAGTTCCGATGAAGAGATATATAACAAGTATCTTAAAAGAGGTGTTGCACACTTTAGAGGAACGCCACTTCCAGGAGATGGTGGGAACTCTTTTATATATGGTCATAGCTCAGTTGAGAGTTTTTTCTCCAGACACCAGAATTTACCTGAAACAATATTTACAAGACTGGAAAATATAGAGGTAGGTGATGATGTGTATATTACTAGAGATGGAGAAGAATTACACTATATCGTACGGAAGAAAAAGATTGTTGAAGCAACAGATTTCTCTATACTTGATACTCAGGGGGACAAAGAAACCGTAACATTAATGACATGTTGGCCACTAGGTATAGGGACAAAAAGATTGATAGTAGTGGCAGAAAGATATTAGTTTATGTACAATATAAATATGGAAGCTAAAAAGAAGAAATTACTACTTATCTTGGGAGGAATACTTATTATTTTGATAATATCATTAGTTGTTCTACTCCTTGATCTACCTAATGACTCTCCGGATTCTACAGATTCTAGTAATTCCGACCAGACAACCGATATAGAGCTAACATATTGGGGATTATGGGAACCAGCCAGTGTTATGCAACCAATAATTGACGCATATGAAGAAGAAAATCCTGGAGTTACTATACTCTACTCTCAACAGGCATTTACAAACTATGAAGGAAGATTATATACAAGACTTGAGCAAGCAGCAACATCTACAGAGCCCGCACCTGATATATTTAGGATTAATAACACATGGACATCAAAATATTATAAATATCTTTCTGCGTTACCATCAACAGTAATGGATAGTACAACATATTCAGAGACTTTCTATCCCACAGCAACTGCAGACTTTACAGCAAAAGATGGGAATATATATGCAATGCCATGGGAAATTGATGGATTGGCAGTATTCTACAACAAACAGTTACTTAGTGCTGCAGGAGTTTCGGAACCACCAACGGATTGGGACTCTTTCATCGAATTAGCAGAAGAGTTAACAACGAAAAATGATTCGGGACAAATTATATCCTCTGGTTTGGCAATCGGAACTGCTGACAATATTACACACTCTGCAGACATTCTTTCCTACCTTATGCTTCTTAACGGTGCAGATTTAATAGATTCAACATATACCACAACCGATTTAACAAGTACGGAAGTATTAACTGCTGTAGAGATATATACAAGCTTTTCTCAAGGAGATAACGCACTATGGACAACAGACTTAGCAGATGATTTAGAAATGTTTTATGCTGGGAAATTAGCAATGATGTTCGCTCCAAGTTGGAGGGCATTTGACATAATACAATCGGCTCCAAGTATAGAGTTTGGAATAGCATCTCTACCACAGCTTAGTAATAACAACCCTGTTTACTATTCAATGTACTGGGGAGATTCTGTTAGTAGTACATGTGAAAATCCAGAAGTTGCTTGGGATTTCATAAAATATTTAGTAGATCATCAACAAGAAATATATTCTAATTCATCAAGTATTAGAGCTTTTGGAGAACCATATTCTCTAGTTTCCCTTAATGAATCACTTGCTTCACAATCATATATAGAAGCATATGCAATAATGGCTCCATACATGGAATCCTGGAATATGGGAGATCAGAGCTTTGTTGAAGAAACGTTAAGATCTGCAATAACAAGCATTATCGAAGACGGAGATGATATAGAATCTGCTATGAAAAATGCTCAACAAGATATTAACGATCAGCTTGCAGAAACTAACAAGTAACATTAATATATAAATAATGAAAAAAGGAAATGCCCTAAAATCTGATAGAAAGAGATTCCTACTTTTTTCTCTATTCTTAGTACTTTGTTTACCACTAATAGTATGGCAAATTGTTAATGAAAATTTTGATTTAAGAAATTTAGCTTTTGAAGAAGTTGAGGTTAGTGAAGAAAACCCATGTGTAATATCTTTTCCAAATGTAAATCCTTATACTCTAGAAGTTGGGAAAACCGTGAGAGTGCAGGTAGAAGGTATTGCTCAAGGATCTGGAATTACATCTGTATTGATTACAGATTCTACCGGAGAAGAGCTATTTAGCAAAAACTATGAATCTACAGAAATAGAGATAGCCGAGACCTTTGAATTTACACCAACAGAATCAAAAGCATACGATATAGTTGGGACACTTTCAGAAGGATCGTACAGTACTGCTTGTGTTATAAGTAGCCCATATGATGTTAAAGGAGTAAGGGCAGTTGCCAGTAATAGCGCGCCTGAATTTACTTCATCACCTACGGATTCAGAACCATCTCAAGATATAGATACAGGTATTAGCTATGAATACACCTTAACTGCAACGGATCCAGAAGGTGATTTTATAAACTATGTATTTTCATTCACACCTAATAATCAATGGCTCAAATATACCGTTATAAACGATGGAAGTGACGGGAATTTGAAAATTCAGTTTAAAGGAAGTACAACAGAACCAGCTAGCTATCTTGCCAATGTCTTTATACATGACGGCTACAGCAAACACTTAAGATCTCAATCTTGGATTATCAGTGTAAACCCCGCAGAAAACGATGTGCCTAGAGTTACAGTACTATCACCATGGGAAGCTCTTACCCTATCACAAGGAGATCCTTTAACTATAAAATGGGCGGCAACAGACAATAACGCAATCACACATTACGAACTTTACCTTGCACAAAGCCTACAAGATGAAGATAGCTGGTATACCGTCACCAATGATATAGCATACAATCTTGAAGAATACACAATAGATACTGAAGATATCTCAGCAGGTACATATAAAGCAATAATAAAAGCATATGACAATCAGACTCCTTCTTTAGTTGGACGTGGTGTCTCTGCATTAATTGAAATACTTGGTGAAGAATTTGATATGCCAGACGATCAGGTACAGATACCTGAGCCACAAATTATCAATGTGTCACCTACTGGAGAAGATGATATATCTAATTTACTAGTTACAGTAAGAGCATCATTAGTAGCAAGTGAGGGAGCAAATATAGTTGAAGATAGTATAGTTGTAAAAGTAGATGGTATAGATGTAACATCGAAAGTAAAGTTTAATAAGATATCTGAATCAGAATATACAGTAATATACCAAACAGAAGATGAATATGAAGCTGGATTACATAAGGTTGAAATAAGCTTCACAGATGATCAGGAATTAGAAGCAAATAAGAGTTGGACATTTAATATCACCTCAGAGACAACAGACCCTGACAAATTCTACTTCTTTGGATATGGTATTACTAAAACAATTGTATATGTTGTAGGTGGTGGAATATTACTCTTAATTCTTGCATTAGTAATTCCATTAATACTGGTAAAAGTTTGGAAAGAAGATGAGGAGACAACAGAAGATGATACAGCATTAATACCTCCACAACCAATTAATCCTGTAGAAAGTATGGTTAACCAAACAGAAGCTCAATCCACAGCAACTCTACCACAAGAAGGTCTCACATTTTCTAAACCTGGAATTCCTATAATTGAAGAGCAACCAAAAGAAAAGGCAGGTGGAGATATAAAGAAGAAGATAATAGAAGCAAAAGAGAAAGCTGCAGAAAAAAACAGTAGTAGTGATACTGTCCCTACTACTACTGTAGAAGAGAATACTATCCCTGAGCCAGATGTAGATCTGCAAATGCTTTACTCTAAAATTAATCAAGCTAACCAAGAGGATACACCCCCTGAGCCAACTATCTAGATTTTTGGTATAATCACTTCATATGGAAAAGCTTAGCTATAAAGATATAAGAGATAAGTATATTGAATTTTTTAAGGAACATGGGCATATAGAAATACCTAATGCATCATTAGTTCCAGAGGATGACCCTTCTGTACTTTTTGTTAATGCAGGTATGTTTCCTCTAGTCCCCTACTTAATGGGAACAAAACACCCACAAGGGAATAGATTAGTGAACTCTCAAAGATGTATTAGAACTGGGGATATAGAGCTAATTGGAGACGCATATCATTGCACATCATTTGAAATGCTTGGAAATTGGTCTCTTAATGACTATTTTAAGAAAGAGGCTATAAACCTAACTGTAGAATTTTTTACTAAACTTCTTGGTTTAGATATTAATAAAATATATGCAAGTGTATATGAGGGAGATGGAAATATTCCACAAGATGAAGAATCTATACAGGTTTGGAAGGATATTTTTAAATCATATGGAATAGATGCAGGAGTTGGTAAAGGAGAAAGAATAGAACCAAAAGGCAAAGAAGATAATTGGTGGGGATTAGAATCTGGAGGCCCTTGTGGACCTGATAGTGAGATTTTCTATGATCTTAATGGAGAATTGGTAGAGATAGGAAATAACGTATTTATGGAATATCTCTTAGAAAACGCAGAGTATAAAACCCTTGGAAGGCATAATGTAGATTTCGGTGGTGGGTTAGAGAGGATAACTGCAATGATGCAGGATGTTGATAATGTATATGAAATAGATATCTACAAACCGATATTAGAGAAAGTTCAGAGTCTAAATACAGAACATATATTAGAGTCTGAAAGAATAATAGTTGATCATATAAAGGCTTCTATTTTGATAATTATGGATGGTATTACTCCAAGTAAAACAAAACAGGGGTATATATTGAGAAGATTGATCAGAAGAGCAGTAAGACATGGGAAGAAATTAAATATAGAGAATTTATTTACAAGAGATATCGCTGAAGTTGTAATTGAACAGTTTAAAGATATATATACACAGTTAGAAAAGAAGAAAGAGGATATTTTAAATATTATTGAAGAGGAAGAGAAAAAGTTCAATCAAACTCTAGAAAAGGGATTAAAAGTATTAGAAAATCTGTTGCAGAAAAATGGTTCTTTGACCGGAGAAGATGCATTTACTTTATATGAAACATATGGATTCCCTACTGAATTAACATTAGAAATCATGAATGAAAGAGGATTGGGTATTACTACAAGTTCTGAGAGAGGATTATGGGTAAATGCTGTCGAGAAGGCCCAAGAAGAACACAAAGAAAAATCTAGAACAGCTGCAGCAGGTATGTTTAAAGGTGGATTAGCAGATACATCAGAAATGTCTACTAAATATCACACTACTACCCACCTACTACTATCAGCATTAAGACAAGTACTAGGAGATTCTGTATACCAAAAAGGAAGCAATATTACTCCAGAAAGACTAAGATTGGATTTTCCTGCCGAACAAAAATTAACAGAGGAACAAATAAAAAAAGTTGAAGATATTGTTAATGAAGCTATAGAAAAAGGATATGGTGTACACTTCAAAGAAATGCCAAAAGAGGAAGCATTAAAACTAGTACCATTCGCAGCATTCACAGAAAAATATGGAGATATTCTCAAAGTATATTACGTAGGACCTGAAGAAAATCCATTCTCTATAGAAATATGTAGAGGCCCACACGTTACAAATACATCAGAATTAGGAAAATTCAAAATAGTCAAACAAGAAAATGTGGGTGCAGGTATAAAAAGAATTAAAGCTATATTACAATAAAAATATGACTCAATACCCAATATTAGCAATAGATTACGGAACAAAAAATGTAGGATTAGCAATATCCGATTTTAAAGGAATCATAGCTACACCACTACAAGTATTACAGCTAAGACCAAATCATGGATATGATAAGATCATTGAAGAAATAGCTGATATATGTGAAAGAAATAAAGTACAAACAGTACTACTTGGTAAACCACAAATATTTGAAATATCACATACACAAACACTTAAAAAGATAGAGAAATTTGAAGAAAGACTTAAAAATGGAGTGAAGTTACCTATAATAAATTACGATGAAAGTTACTCTACAGTTACAGCCCAAGATATGCTACTATACACAAAGCAAACCGTAAAAAGCAGTAAAAATAAAATCGATAGTGTTGCTGCTGCAGTATTTTTACAAGAATTCTTAAATTCAAATCAATAAAAACATGTTAAAAAATATCCGGAGCTTAATCAGGATTTTTCTATTCGCACTAATAACAGTTGTGATAGGAGGTGTATTTATCAAATTGAGATATAACAAAATTATAGAGACACCAAACAGTGATTCTAGCGATAAAGTCGTTGTAACAATTGATGAAGGTCAAGCAGTTGATTCCATAATAGACGAATTAATAGAAAAAGGAATATTAAAAGAATCATGGAAACTATATTTACAAGCATATCTGAAATTAAACGATCTTAGTTCACAACTACAAGCTGGAACATACAACCTCCCTAAAAACCTAAACATCATTGAAATAATTGAAAGTTTACAACATGCTCAAAGCCAGGATATTTGGGTTACCGTACCAGAAGGTTTAAGAAAGGATGAAATAGCAGATATTTTAGTAGATGAATTAGGAGAATATGATTCTACAGATTTTTCAAAAACAGATTTCTTAGCATTAACTACAAACCAAGAATATATATCACAATTCGGCTTACCTGAAGAAGTTGAAGATTTAGAAGGATACATATTCCCCGATAAATATGCATTCTCTATAGAGACAACTACAGAATCAGCACTTACAAAAATGATTGAAAATTTCGTGTCAAAAGTAGGTACAGATGATTCATATGAGGATATAATACTTGCATCATTAGTTGAAAGAGAGGGATATAATAGTGAAGACAGAGCAATAATTGCTGATATCCTTAAAAGAAGATTGGAAGAAGGTTGGCTACTACAAGTAGATGCAACACTACTCTATCCTGCAAAAGACTGGACGCATACAATAACACAGATTGATAAAGAAAGTGATAATGAATACAATACATATAAGTATGCTGGGCTACCACCTACCCCAATCTGCAATCCTGGTTTAGAATCTATAAATGCAGTCAGAAATCCTGAAGAAAACACATACTACTACTACATACATGAAGATGATGGAACTGCTCACTATGCGAAGACATTAAATGAACATAATAGTAATGTAAGTACATATTTAAGATAAAATACTGCCAATATGAGAATCACACTAGATGAATCAGAAGTAAAACAAACGGTAAAAAATACTACTGATATACATAGAAGTAAAGCAAAAAAGATTAAAAGAGAGAAGAAATTAAAACGTAATATAAGAAAAGTTGAAAAGACTAATTCTTCTGGTGTGAAAAAAATAACCAAAATAATATTTAGTATTACTGGTACACTTTTTGCTGTTCTATTAGCCTATGGTGGATACATGATATATAAAGCATATAAGGCTGGAACTGAAATAGGGTTAAACCTTAATCCTTCTGATGTAATATCACAGGAGCTTCCTAAGTTAGCAACAGATAGCTCAGGGATATATACAAATATTTTACTAGTTGGAATAGACACTAGAGAGGGAGGAGACCTATTAAACACGGATACCATTATTCTAGCTTCATACAATCATGAGACTCATGATGTAACTATGGTTTCCATACCAAGAGATTTCCACGTACAAGTTAATCCTGATGTATATTGGTTTAATAGAATTAATTCAGTATATTCAACATATGAAGCGAAAGGTGAAGGACAGGGATTACTAAGATTAAGAGAAGTCGTTACAGAAATTACCGGTATAGAAATACAGTATCACGCAATGATAGATTTTAAGGGTTTTGTTGAACTCATAGATACACTAGGAGGAATCGATGTCTATGTAGAGAACTCTTTTACAGATTACAGATACCCTGCAGAGCCAGGATATAAAACGGTAAGCTTCGAAGAAGGTCCACAACATATGGATGGATCTACAGCATTAGAATATGCTAGATCACGTCATTCATTACAAAATGGTGAAGGTTCCGATTTCGCAAGAGCAAGAAGACAACAAAATGTAATATCTGCTGTAACAGATAAAATAATTAGTAATTCCCTACTTAATCCACAATCTTTAATGAATCTTCTTAATGTAATACAAGATAATGTACAAATTTCAGAATTTACACTTACAGATGTTGAAGCTGGAGTAAACGAATTACAGAATTTTACTGAAGATGGAGAAACATACTCCTTTGTACTTGATCCAAATGCAGGTGCAGGAAAGTTAATTACTAGCAAAAACGTTGTAAATACTGGAGCATATGCGATAGGACCAATTGATGGCCTCGGGAACTATACAGATATACAAGAATACATACAGTATGTTTGGGGAGACCCCAAGTTATACGAAGAAGATCCAGTTATAAAAACATACAATACAGGAATAGGATATTCTGCAGCGAGAGAAGAATATCTTGCTTTAACAGAGCAATTCCCATACTTAAAGATTTCATATATGGGAACATTGTATAATGATAAGGAAGGTATAATTTCATATTTAAATGATGAGGAGTATCAACATTCTTTACAATCAATAAATGAATATTTAAAACCAGATAGTATAGAAAAACCAGATTATATAAGTAATGGATTGAACGGAGAAGATATAACCATACTATTCGGAGCAGAAATTGTACAAGAGAGTGATACCCAAACAGCAGAATAATGCAAAAACTGTATCATGGAAACAACCAATTTCTATCTCTAAGAGCAATACATGCAACTCTTACAGATGAGTATTCAAAAATGGAAATAGTCCATATCGATGCAGAAAGTAATAATGCATCTCAGATTATCGATACTATATATTCTCCTTCACTATTCTCCACTCCACGAGTCTATTTCATAAAAAGGTTATATAAAAACAAAGAGAAGGATATTCTTTTGAATAATCTATTTGGAATACTAGATTCTAAACCTTTAGAGCTATTAATCTGGGAAGATCAAAAAATTAGAAGTAATACTAAATATTATAAATTCTTTAAAGAGAAAAATTCATTAGAAGAGTTTAATGAGTTAAATAAACGAACTTTTGTAACATGGGCTAAAAATGAAGTTTCTAACTATCCAATAAGGATTGACCAAGGGAATTTAAACACTCTCTCGGAAAGATCAAACTACGAACCAGAAAGATTTATTAATAATTTAAATAAGCTCACCTTAACTGGAGATTCAGATATTACAAAAGATATCCTAGACAAAGTAGTCGCAGATACATTAGAAACAGATATTTGGAAATTAATGGATAATATTAATCAATCTCACCAGAAAGCTATAAATACAACATTAGACAAGCTTTTAGAATATAACGTTGACCCCAATTATATATTAGCCATGATTGCAAGAAATCTTAGATTATCTGTTCAAACAAAATATTTATTAGATACTGGAAATACCGAGAAACAAATTGCTTCAATTTTGAAACTCCCTCCATTCGCAATATATCCAATAGTTAAAAGTGTAAAAAATATAAATAAAGATAGGATACTACTACAATATAAAAAGTTATCTAATCTAGATTACGAAATCAAAACCGGAAGAATTGACCCAATTCTTGGACTTTCTCTTTTTACATTAGTACTTTAGTTGACATTGTATACGATATTAACTTAAACTGTATCAGGATAGTAATTTTACTGCTTACATATGGATCAGCAAAAAAAGAAATCAAAGAAAACAATAAAGGTTCTCCTAATCTTCTTAGCAATATTGATACTCGGATTAATCGGGGCAGTAGTATATTTCTATCTATCTGGAGATATTTTCCAAGCAGAGGAGGAAGAGGAAATAATTACCTGTGGATGTTACTATGTAGATCCTCAAGTAACAAATTCATGTACAGATACACAAAGAGCCTTTAAATTTAATACCTCTAAAGGGACACTCCAGGAATGTTCTGCAACTTGTTCAACAGATGACCTATCAACTAGTAGTTTATACAGTACTACTCCACAAGATTCCTATCTAATATGTACAACAAAAAATATTCCTAGTACTGCATGTAGTGCCATGGAAATTACTACAGAAGATGGGTTAATAGTTACTGGAAAAATACAACCCGACGAGACTATTCTTGTGACTGCAACATTCGATTCCGATAGTTACACAGATCCCAAATTTTTGATTAATAACGTACCTACAGAACCAGATACAGTTAATGGAAATGTCATTACAAAAACTATATCTGATCTCGGTGAAGATAACAGCACCTTACAAATTTCTGCACAAGCCATTAATAGTACAGGAGATACTGTTACATCTATCATATGTAAACGTTTAATAGAAATTACAACTACAGCAAAAGCAGGAGTAAGTAGTTTAGTTCTTGATACATATACAGAAAACAATCAAACAAAAGTGTTATCTGCAATTATAAATGCGGCCGGATTAGAGGATACAGATACAACAGTAAAATTCTCATTTGAGAATAATACACTAACAATGACAGATGGTTTCGAACTTGATCCAACCCGTGGGAGAATTTCTATCACAGAAGTTGAATTATATGATGAGGACAACTTCTCTGGAACAGATTCTTTTGCACTATTAAGTCAGTACACTGGAGAAATAGAAGTAACAGCAGAAATAATACAAGACAGTAATAGTTTAGGCAGTGCAACAACTACTATAACTTTAGATGAAACAGAAGATACTACAGATCAAGATACAACGGATACAACAGATAGCACTGATCAAGATACTACAGACGAAACTACCGACGATGAAACAACAGTGGAAGAATCCTTATTCTCTGTTTCAAAAACAAGTTCAGAGACATGTTTAGAGAGGGTCTCTCCTGATAATACAACAACTTTCACTATTACAGTCACAAATGAAAGAGATAGTACTGATACTATAGAATCTATAAAAGATAAATTACCACTAGGTTTTACATATGTATCAGGATCTTCTAAATTAAATGGAAATGCAATAGCGGATTCTGTTTTTGTTACAACTACAGATGTAGGAGAATCTCAAGAAATAGTATGGGCTCCAGAAGATTCTTGGTCAATAACTTCTAACGGAACCTTAACTATAGAATTTAATGCAATAGCTGGATCAAACTCTCTTACCGGTGATAATTTAAATGAAGTTATCGTAACCCCTACAGAGATACCAGAAGATCCATCAACATTAAGAGCTTCTGTAGAGGTAATTGTTGCACAGGATTGTGATGATATTGATACTAGCGTACCACAAACTGGAATCTTTGATACAACAATAGGAAGAATAGCAGTAGGTATTGGAATAATACTCATTGGAATAATCATATACAATACCAATCAAGGAAATAAACTTGCTCACTTTATAATAAATACAAATGCCTACAAAGATGCAGAGATGACATCATACAAGATATTTAATCCAAAGAGATATTTTGAAGAGAAGATCTTACAGAGAAGAGAGAGAAAAAGATAAAGGTAATCCTTTATTCCCATACATATTTTCACCAGAATTAATTACAAAGAAATAGGTTTGACTTGGAAGTAATTTTTCTATAACTACTGTATGACTTCTAGATGACAAATCTTCTATATCCAATGCTAGAAAATCTAAAGTCTCTCTTCCATCACCATAAGAAATATATCCTAGACAATCATCTTCCGTACTCCAAGAGATATTAGCCTTATAATCCCCCTCTCTACTTATTACAACATTGTATGGAACGCACCCTGACACAAGATCCATATTACTAGATCCTCTTACTTTAAATGCAAAAATTGTAACTACTCCAAGAATAAGTAGAATAACACTTAAAATAACTATAATAACTACCCTATTCTTCATTCTCTACTACAATATAATTAATTTGTGATGTAGAATTTACACCATCTGAAACAGTAAGTACAAATTTATATGTTCCAGCCTTATATGGAATACCATAAACAACATTATTATCAATATATAACCATTCAGGTTTCTCTGTTAAAAAATATATTAAATCATCCTCTTGAGAATCTAAATCACTTACTGAGATAGTATAATTGAACTCATCACCAACTAGAAGAGATATAGGGGCAATTGATGTTATATACGGAGCATATTTATAATTAACCTCCTGAATACCCAAAACTTCACTACTCTCATCTTTCTGATAAAAAAATCCAAAATGAACTATCAAGGCAGAAACCGTAACTATTGAGAAAATTACTAACCAATTTTTCAAACCTTCTTTCATATGTTATAGTGTAACAGAAAACCTGATGTTTACAAATATTTTAAATATAGATATAATAGCCCCAGTTCAATTAATATTTTTGATATACGTTAAATGCCAAATTTAAAGACCTCAATAAAAGATTTGAGACAAACAGAAAGAAGAACTGTTTACAATAACAGATTAAGAAATCGTACTAAAAGAGCAATCAAGAGATTTGATGATCTACTAAAAGAAGAAAAGTATGATGAAGCTAAGGCTGTACTACCACAAATTTATAAGGTACTTGACAAGGCAGCTAAGAAAAATGTTATAAAGAAAGGTAATGCAAGTAGGAGAAAATCCAGACTTGCAGATAAACTTAATAAACTTGCCCAAGATAATGTCAATACTTCTAAAAAAAGCTCTTAAACTCTCAATACTACCAGCAATCCTTATGATAGCTGGGAAGTTTGTGGGTATAATGGCTCTAATTATCAGCTATAACCTACAGTTTGAGGTAGGAAATGAGATTAATGGAATATTTTCCACACAAATTTTTCTTTCAGATGAAGTATCTACTCTGTTTGTAAATTCGATCTCTGACTTATCAATGATTTTGATATTAGGAATACCAACAATATATATGATAATTAGAACAACTATTTTTCAAGATACAATGAATAACCCACGAACTATAGCGAAAATAGTCAAATTCAATATCCTAAAATGGGTAACAAGTAATAACACAACCTTCTTAAAAATATTCATATGGACAACCTTTCTCCTCATATCTTCAATCATAGTCATATCCAATGCAATAAACGGGCAAACATATATATGGGTAGGTATAACTTCAGGAATTCTATCTCTACTTTCCATATGGGGATTGATAAAAACATTTGAAATTGAGACTGATAAAGTATATCCTAATAATAGTAAACATTCATACTATTAATATGGTAAAAACATACAAAAAATCACGATTTAAAGAGATTTCTAGTAAAATATTTGAACCAATTGCATTGGGTCTTTTGGCGCTTCTGTTTATAATTCCTTCAATAACAGTAATTAATTTAGAACCAATAACAAAAAATTTAAAACAATTTACAGATGTTTTAGGTGTTACAACAAGTTCTGAAATAATTGTTGATTTAGTTGGTGGAACACATGAGATCCTGAGTTCAGAGAAAGTATATAGAGAAGATGATGGTAACTATACTTACCAAGCAGTTTTGACTAAAAGAGAATCTGATTTTTACTCGAAACCTATTCTAGAGATACAAAATAGAACAGATGAAGAAAAAAGTATTACCTTTATGGGAACGACAATAAATCCTACACAATCAGACATCGGATTAATTATAAATGATCAAAGCTATAGATTACAAAAAGCTAATGGAGAATCTGAAGATGTAGAGATATTACTAAGACCTCAAAGTAAATATATTGTTTACTTAACAGTAGAAAGTTTGATCGGTGTGCAATTTAGTGAAGATTTTGAAATGGAAATAATCATTCAACAATAAGCCTTTCTAAAAACATCCACAATTTGTATAATTCATGGTATGAAAAATCTTGATAAAATACGCAATTTCTCAATAATTGCACACATAGACCATGGGAAATCTACCCTAGCAGATAGAATGCTTGAAGCAACACATACAGATACTAGACATGAAAAACACAAGGAAAGAATCCTTGATCGATTAGATCTAGAACAAGAAAGAGGAATCACTATAAAACTACAAGCATGCAAAATGAATTGGAAAGGATATGAGCTTAATCTCATAGATACTCCTGGACATGTAGATTTCTCATATGAAGTATCTAGATCATTAGCTGCCTGTGAATCAGCAATACTTCTTGTAGATGCATCTCAAGGTATACAAGCACAAACATTATCAAATGCCAAAAAAGCACTAGAACTGGGACTAAAACTAATACCAGTTTTAAATAAGATAGATTTACCAAATGTGGATATTAATGCAAGAGAAGAAGAAATGTGCAATCTATTAGGATTCCAAAAAGAGGACATTATAAAAGTTTCTGGAAAAACAGGAGAAAATGTACCTGTACTTTTAGATAATATAATTAAAGAATGCCCAGCACCTAATGGAGATATTGAAAAGCCATTACAAGCATTAATATTTGATTCTTTTTATGATGAGCATAGAGGTGTAGTTGTTGCTATAAGAATATTTAATGGATCATTAAGTCATAAACACGGTAAAGGAACTGAGCTATTCATGATTCAAAAGAAAGAAAGTTTTCTTCCAACAGAAATAGGAATATTTAATCCAGATTTAGAAGAAGTAGAAAATCTTAGCTGTGGAGAAGTTGGATATATATCAACAGGATTAAAGGATATTAAATACTTTACTGTAGGAGATACAATATCTGATAAAGAAAATACTGAGCCATTACCTGGATACAAAACACCAAAAGCCAATGTATTTGCTACATTTTTCCCTACCTATACTGAAGAATATGAGCCATTAAAAATTGCTTTAAACAAATTGGCCTTAAATGATGCAGCACTAACATTTTCAGATCAAAGATCTGCACTTTTAGGATCAGGGTTTAGATGTGGGTTTCTGGGATTACTACATATGCAGATAGTCCAAGAAAGATTGGAACGAGAATACAATGTGGATCTACTAATTACAGCGCCTACTGTTGAATATAAGGTAAAAGCAATAGGTGGAGAGGAATTAGTTATACAAACACCTAGTGAATTACCAGATCCAACACAAATAGAAGAAATTAATGAACCATGGGTAAGAGTAGAAATTATGACACCTCAAAAATATATGGGAGATATTATGAACCTATGCGAACGTAACAGAGGAGACTACGTTAATACAAAGTATCTCAATCCCGGAAATAGAGATATTCAATTAAAAGAGCAATATATAATATTAGAATATGATATTCCCCTAGCCTCCCTTATCTCAAACTTTTTTGATGTCCTTAAAAACATATCTAGTGGATACGCATCTATGGAATATGAATTTATAGATTTCTTCCCTGTAGATTTGGTTAAAGTTGATGTACTAGTAAATCATGAAGAGATTCCAGCTTTAAGTTTTCTTGAGACAAGAGATAGAGCTAGATCAAAAGCTGTAAAACTTTTGGAAGTAATGAAAGATGAGATACCAAGACAACAGTTCTCTATACCACTACAAGCAGCTATAGGGTCTAATGTAATCGCAAGAGAGGATGTAAAAGCATTTAGAAAAGATGTTACTGCCAAGCTCTATGGAGGAGATTACAGTAGAAAGAAAAAACTCCTTGAAAAACAGAAAGCGGGAAAAAAGAGATTAAAAAGAGTTGGTCAGGTTAATATCCCACAAGAAGCATTTTTGGCTATATTAAAAACATAATGATAAAGAAATTAAAATTACAAAATTTCAGAAAATTTAAAGATTTAGAATTGGACTTTGACTCTAACATTGTCGTACTACATGGAGATAATGCACAAGGTAAAAGTTCTATACTCGAGGCAATACATATTATCTTTAATGGGAAATCTCCATGGTCTGGAACAGATGAATACATCCATAATGGACAAAATGGAATTAATAAACACAGCAGAATTGAAATTCAAACAGATACGAATATCTATTCACACTACAAAGATAATAATAGGAAAGTCTATATGATTGATAATCATAAAACTACACCTAAAAAATTTTTCTCACAGAACAGAGCGACTATCTTTAACCCAGAAAAAATAGACCTCCTAATGCTCTCTCCAGCTCGTAGAAGAGATTTTCTAGATGAAACGATATCTTATACCAACTATGAATATCCATACACTCTTACGAATTTTAAGAAGTTAATTAGACAAAGAAATTCATATCTCAAAAAACTATCAAAACAATTTTATGAAAAAGGAGTAATAGCAAGAAATGATCCACAATTAAATTTCTGGACTGGACAATTTATAGAACTCTCATCAGAAATATACAAAGAGAGAATAGATATTATTAAAAAATTTGAAAAAGAAAAATTTAAATTACAATATACTTTCTGTGAGAAAGAATTAAACAAAATATCAAAGATGTATGAAGATATAGAGAGAACAAAAGATCTATTAACCAATACTTTTGAACTGAATAAGAAAAGAGATATCGCCACCGGATATACAAATATAGGACCACATAGAGATGATTGGAATATATTTACAGATCAAGATATCAAAAAATATGGATCTAGGGGCCAAAAAAGAGTAGCAATTGGAAATTTAATATTTACTGCACACGATATAATCGCTCAAGAATTAGGATACTATCCAACTCTTCTTTTAGATGATATCGCCTCAGAATTAGATAAAGAAAATACAAAAGAGATATTTAATAAAGAAATTCTAGAAAAACAGCAAACTTTTATCACAACAGTTGATCCAAAAGTTCTACCGAAAAATATTTTATCAATATCACAACTTATCGATTTAAATGGTATTAAAGATTCTTAATTTTCTCCTCCCGAAATTCTTTAGGAAAAAATTCTATTCTACCTCTTAAGAAACCTTTCCAAAGTCTTTTATAATCAGGTTGATGCCTCATAATGGACATATAAAAGATTTGTAATATAAATAAAAAGAAATTTATGGGAATTAACAAATAATTTCTCTTAGATAATCCCTTTACATCACCTACTCTTATGGTTTCTCTATTTAAAAATTCATCCGATACAAAATATTTATCTTTTAACCATGGATTATTGAGATAAATTACGTTTAAAAAATTTTCATTATAAACTGGTTTGATATATAAAAGTTCATTTAGATTAAAAATGTCATCCTCGAATAATAAAGCTCTTTCTTCTGTAATTAAATTAATACAGAATTTATCCTTTACATTTTCTCCATTAGATACTCTTTCTTTAGATCTAATTATTCTTCTAGAAAGATTTCTCATATATAAATATAGACGATATATCCAAGCAGTATCATTTTTAACAATTATAAATAGATCTATATCATCTTCTTTCTTTGAAAATTCTGAACCAACAGAACCAGAGACGGCTATAAATTTAACAAGGTTTTTACATAATAAAAAATGTAGAGATTTTTTAACAATATTAATCTTTCTCTTAATCTCCTTATCATTAACCTCAATATTTTCTTTTAATTCTAAATCTTTTATATTCCACACCTCGTTAATTTTCTTAGATAAAAGGTTTGCAGGTATATTAGATCTAAAGTCATATAACTTATAAATACAGGCTCGTATATGTTTATTACTTTCCTTCATATATACATAATAAAACAAATATTATCGGTTATTCAAACACTTTTATTGCTATGGTAAACTAACATAGTATGAAACAGCATCCAATACCACAAAATGTACTTGATGTAGAGTTTAAATTATTTACAAAATTAACTCTTAAAGAATTTGCATATCTTGCAGCAGGAATATTGTCAGGATCAATATTTTTACTTCTTAACAATCAAGCAGGTTTACCAGGAATTATCGCATGGCCAGCATTTATTTTATTATCTGGAATTGGACTATTTTTCGCTTTAGTACCTATCAACGATCAAGGAGCAGATGAATTTGTTAAAAACTATTTTCAAGCTATACAAAGACCAACTCAGAGAGTTTGGTTAAATGAACAGATGAAAGAAAATAGAACAAAACCTATTGTTAATACTGATGCTCAAGATCCAAATAAAAAAATTATTGGTGGAAATATTCAAGAGGAAGAGAATATTTCTCCAACTGAAAAACCTGGAGATGATATTTTTCAGAAAGAGAACAATCCAACCCAGATAGATGTAAATCAGGAGAAACAAAAGAATACTTCTCAAGATGATACTGTAAGAAGAATTATAATCGGTCCACAAAACAGATCTCAATATCAATTCAATATTCAGAGCGTAAACAAACTTCCAGGGAATATTAATATATGGTTAACAGATGTTAATAATAGAGGTATACCGAATATCCCGACTTTTCTTAAGGACAAGAGTGGAAGAGTTGTGTTTGCTAATAAAACTGGTCCCAATGGTTATTTCTTGACTAATCGAATCTTTCCACCTAATGTATACTACATTCAGTTTGAGAGTGATATATATCAAATTCCGATAATAGAGTTAGTTATTGGAGGAAATGAAGGGAAATTTCCTATTAAAATAGCTGGGAAATTAAAACAATGAATTCAAGAGAAAGAGCAAGAACAACCGTATCAACACAGGATCATCTAGAGGTAAAGAATATTCTAGATGACTTAGTTATTACCAAGAGTGGTAGCGTAGCACTTGTATTACAAACAAATGCTATAAACTTTGATCTCTTAGCAGAGTATGAGCAGGATAATAAGATATATGCATTTGCAGGTTTGTTAAACTCTTTAAATTTCTATATACAAATTTTAATTAGAACTAAAAGAATAGATATTACAAATTATATTGAATATCTTAAAAATCAGAAAAGAACAGAAATAACTCCTGGATTACAGAATATGCTAACAATATATACACAATTTGTTCAAAATTTAATAGTACAAAATGATGTTTTAGACAAAAACTTCTTTATTGTTATCCCCTATAATCCTGCAGCTCCAATTCCAGGTGCTAGCTTATTTACTGCTAAAAAAACAAAAGATGAGCAAGAGGCACAGGCTGCAATGAAACAGGATCAGTTACTAGAAAAGGCAAAGATCTTCCTATATCCAAAAAGGGATCATCTAATCAAACAACTAAGCCGTATGGGACTAACCGGTCATCAACTAACAAATCAAGAGTTAATAAATGAATTCTATACTACATATAATCCAGAAGAGGAGGGAAAAGATGGAAGATAAACAATTAAATAGACAATTTAACTCTCCTGTAATAGATAATACCAATAGAAATTCAATAGATAAGTATCAAAAGATACAAGATCAGATACAGCAAGAAGTTGATAGTGTTAAGGAATCGAGAGAAAACCCACAGCTTAATCAGAAAGATAGGTTTGAAGATACAGTTATAAAAAAAGAAGAAAAGAAGAATATAATTTTTAGAATGCTTGATAAACTATTTCCACAAAAGACAAAAGAGAAAATTGAAGATAAACCACAAGAGTCGTCGGAGGCTACTAGTAGAGAAACTGGAGATTTTAATGGCTTAACACTACGAGATATCGTTGCTCCAATTGACCTAGAAGTTGATTTTAATCATCTACAAATGGGAGATTACTATTTCAAGACATTCTTTATTAGTAGTTACCCAAGATTTGTAGGACCAAACTGGCTATCCCCCATTATAAATTTTGAGCATTCTTTAAGAATTAGTACATTCTACTACCCTGTAGATTCCAAAGTTATTTTAGAGAAACTTAAAAAGAAAATTGGTGAAATGGAAGCGACTTTATATAGTCAAATGGAAGATAGGAAAGTGATAGATGCCTCCCTTAAAGTTAAGCTTGCTGATGCACAACAGTTGCAAGATTCAATAGCTGAAGGTTCAGAGAAATTTTTTCACTTTGCAATGTATATAACAATATATGCACCTAATAAAGAATTATTAGAAAAATACTCTAGGAATGTAACATCAACACTTGCAGCAATGAATGTTACTGCAAAACAAGCCACCCTACTTCAAGAAGCTGGCTTTATAAGCACACAGCCATTAGGTTTAGACAAGATGCGTATTACTAGGAATATGGATACAACATCACTAGCTACAACATTCCCATTTGTAACATCAGAATTGACTATGGACCATGGAATTATGTATGGTTTAAATCTGCATAATAACAGTTTAGTTGTATTTGATAGATTTGATTTGGAAAATGCTAACTCTGTTGTATTTGCAACTTCTGGTGCTGGTAAGAGCTATTTTGTAAAGCTTGAAGCTATAAGAAGCTTAATGATGGGTACAGAGATAATTGTGGTAGATCCTGAAAGAGAATATGAAGAACTATGTAAATCAGTAGATGGTTTATACGTTTCCTTCTCACAGGATCAGGGACAAAAAATGAATCCATTTGAACTTTCAGGAATTCAAGACGAAGGTGATGATGAGTTAAGAATGAAAATGCTTTCTCTATTAGGTTTCTTTAAAGTTATGTTCGGAGGATTAACAAACGTAGAATCATCAATACTTGATAGAGCATTAATTCTTACATATAGAGAAAAAGGCATAACATATGATCCTAGGACTCAATCAAATACTCCTCCTATGCTAGAAGATTTATATAAGGTATTAAAGGGAATGGCTGAGAATGAAGCTCATAATCTAGCAAGAAGAATGGAGAAATATATTGTAGGTAGCGGGGCCGGGATATTTAATGAGGCAAGTAATTTTGAAATTAATAATCCTTTTACGGTATTTAGTGTAAGAGACTTACAGGAAGAATTGAAACCTTTAGCGATGTACCTAATGCTCGACTTTATATGGACAAGGATAAGAAAAGATCAAAAGAGAAGATTGCTAATAGTTGATGAGGCATGGTATATGATGCAAAGTGAAGACTCGGCAAAATTTATGTACTCTATAGCTAAACGAGCTAGAAAATACTACTTAGGGTTAACCACTATTACACAGGATGTTGCAGACTTTATGAATAATGATATGGGTAAAGTAATCATATCAAACTCATCTATACAGATGCTAATGAAACAAAGCCCTTCAGCAATTGATAAATTACAAGAAGTTTTTAATCTATCTGATGGAGAAAGAAACTTTTTGCTCAACTGTGACAGAGGACAAGGACTTTTCTTTGCAGGATCAAATCATGTTGGAATACAAGTTTTAGCAAGTCAAGCAGAACATGAAGTTATCACATCAGATCCAAAGGATCTAGAAGAAAAAAGAAGAAAACAACAAATGGGTATAAAAGATAGTAGAAGCATAGAAGAACTAGCTCAAGTTTTTGAACCACCTACATTACAAAGACCTGCAGTACAAGCTAATTCGGCATCAAAACAATTATCTATGATTCAAAAAGCTACTCAAAAAAGAGAGGAAGAAAAATTACAAATTGAAGAAGAGCGGAAGAAATACGAAGAAGAGGTAAGAAAGAAATTAGAAGAGCAAGAAAGGACATTAAATCCTGATAAATATAAACACACAAGGACATTTCAGGATGATATTGATGAAAACACTATTCCCGGTCAAGTAGTTAAAAATCGTAGGGATATACAGAAAGATTCTCAACATATAACACCACAGGGTATAGTTAATTTCTCTGAGGATGAATATTATGGACAACAACCAAGTAACCGTTGATCCAAAAAAATATCTTGTTACAGAGAAATCTGATATTACAAATTTTTCTCAAGAGAAAATAGTTAATGATTTAGACGCTATAAAAAAAGCAGAATTAAGATCAAAAACAAGATCTAATATCTTAGCAGGAAGCAAAGAAAATGCAGCCTCTAGAGCAATGAATGCTTTAAGTTTAATAAATCCATTTAAAGGAGTTTAACTTAATGCCCCTTGATCTGGTAAGACGAAATCTTTTACATTATCTCTATTTATAACTATTGGAATAGGAGTACCTGTTACAATCTTTCTGGCAACAGATCTAACCAGAGTATATATATTTCTTTCTAATTGTCTAATACCGGCATCAAAACCAACCGGTCTTATCAATAAAGGCCATACATCATCCTGTATTTGGATATGTTGATTACTTAAGCCTGTTTCTTTTAAGACTCTTGGTAGGATATAACTTTTAGCAATAACTTCTTTCTCATCATCTGAATAACTTGTAAATCTAATCACTTCTACTCTATCTAAAAGTGCAGCAGATAGCCCTCCAAGATTATTGGCCGTACAAATAAAGAAGACTTCTGATAAGTCTACTGGATAATCAATATAATGATCAACAAATTTTTGATTCTGTTCTGGGTCAAGGATTTCTAATAGTGCAGCCATTACATCATTTAAAACACCCTGTTGTCCACTAGATTTCTCAATTTCATCTAATAAGATAACTGGGTTCATACTCTGTGTTCTAACTAACGCCTTAACAATCTGTCCAGGTTCTGCACCTTCCACATATCTTGGAATACCCCTTAAAGTTTTTACATCACCTATTGCACCTAAAGAGACTCTAGCAAATTTCCTTCCCATAGATTCTGCTATTGATTTAGCAATTGATGTTTTACCTACACCCTGAAGACCAACAAATAAAAGAACTGGTGATTTTGATGTAGAATTTATTTCATTAGTAGCAATTGGAGGAACATTGTATGGATTAGAGAATTCCCTTTGTCCAAGATTAACAGGTTCTGGAGCTACACTCTTTAAACCTTGTCCTTTTAATTGCATTACTGCTAAATAATCTAGAATTAGATTCTTAATTGTATCCATACCATAATGGGTAGAATCCATTATTTGTTTAGCATTATTAATATCATAGTTGTCCTTAGTAAGAACTCTCCATGGAATTCTTGTTATCCAATCTACATATTTATCAATAGTTTCAAACTCCGTACTGTAGTGTCCATATTTAGCAACACGAGCAAGTCTTAATATTGCTCTAGTTGTTTCATCCTTCAAATCTTGAGGAACATTAGAACCGTTTAATTTTTGTTCAAGAAGACTAATATCTTCTTGAAAAGAATCCATAGATCCTAAATTATTAACCTGGGCAGTGTCATCCATATACAAATATAATAGCACAATTACATTACTCTTAGCACACCCTCTTTAATCAATTTTACAGCTCTATCTATATCAGCTTCATCACTATATATACCCAAACTGACTCTTAATGTTGGCCCCTTATCAAATCTTTCATGTAACGGCTGAGCACAATGAAACCCATCCCTAATACATAAACCTTTCGAAGATAGAAAATTGATAATTTCTTCTCCATACTTATTACTTTCAACAGTTCCTTTTTTACAACCAGAAAAAGAGAATCCATCAATATTGAAAGTTATAACACCAAGTCTTTCTTTACTTCCGAAGAGTTTAAACCATTCCATTTCTTCAAAATTAGATAGGAACCTATTTATTAAAGACTTCTCATGTTCAACTAATCTCTCATACCCACCTAAATCGGTTACTGTCTTATTAAACCATTCAATGGCTTCTCCTAATGCTATTCCATCTGCAATATTTGGTGTACCTGCTTCATATCTCCATGGCAATTCATTTAAAGAGAAACTATCTTTATGTACCTCCCTAATCATTTCCCCACCTCCCATATATGGTGGCATTTTTTCTAGTATTTTTTCTTTTACATAAATTGCACCTGATCCAGTTGGTCCATAAATCTTATGTCCAGAGAATACTAGTGCATCACAATCGATATTTTGTACATCTATTTTAAGTCTAGCAACACTTTGTGCAGCATCAACCAAACTTACTGCACCTACACTGTGTGCAATAGATGTTATTTCTTTAATATCATTTACCGTACCCAACACATTAGATATATGTACTACAGAAATTATCTTAAGCTTATCTTTCAATTCGTCTGCCCTCTTCTTTAACCAGTCTAAATCTAATCTGTACTCTGAATTAATTGGTATATACTCAATGTTAAAATCTATCTCTTTTTGTAATATCTGCCATGGAACAATATTACTATGGTGTTCCATCTCAGAGATAATTACGTAGTCACCTTTCTTTAAGTTTTGTTTACCATAAGTATTTACAAAGAGATTTATACCTTCGGTACAGTTTCGTAGAAATATAATTTCTTTATAACTTTTCGCATTTAAAAAATCCGCTATTATTTCATGTGCTTCAATCCACTTTTCAGTAGCTTTTCTCGCTAACTGATGTGCACTTCTATGGATATTTGAATTATATTTACTGTAGTAATCTTCAATGCAATCTATAACATCTTGGGGCTTCTGTGTTGTAGCAGCACTATCAAGATATATTAGTGGATTCCCATTAATTTTTTGTTTAAATATTGGGAATTGTTTTTTTATATTGTTCTTATTATTTTTTTTCATTATTAAAATTTTCATACATATGACTACCTCTCACTTTCATATCTCCCTGATATTTACTCCCTAAGCCCTTAGTTCCATATGGTCTTTCACATCTCTGATCGATTCTATCAAAAGTAATCTGACCTATTTTCATATTTGGGTAGAGTTTAATTGGAAGTGGAGAGAGATTATACATTTCTAGTGTTAATCTTAATGTATTTCCCGGATCAAGCAGACCTGCAGTAGCGTGGATTAGTAGACCAATTCTTGCTAAGGAGCTTTTTCCATGTAACATTCCTACATACTCTTCATTTACCCCAGTAATCTCCACTATGTTGCCAAGTATAAATTCTCGTGGGTGAAGAATATAGCCATCTTCATCCATCTCATACTCAACCATTAAATCTTCCATTGGTTCTTTTACATCTATGAGAGAGTTCTTCCCTCTATTAAAAATTAGGAGGTGTTTATCCATATGTAAATCGTATGAACATGGTTGTAGATCTTCTTCATTAAATGGATCTAATGTTATTTCTCCAGCCTTTAATGCTTTTTTTATACCTTTATCGCTCAGTAACATGTAGTAGATGTTGAAAAATTATATATTTATGCCAGGAATTGGATAATCTTTTGTAAATTGTTTAATCTTAGATTTTGTTTCTAAGACAATCTGTTCATTATCATAGTTTCTTAGGACCGTATCTATAAAATCAACAATTTTATCCATCTCTTTTTCTTTCATACCTCTAGTAGTAATTGCTGGAGTACCTATTCTTACACCAGATGGATCCCAAGGTTTTCTAGGATCGTTTGGTATAGCATTTTTATTAAGTGTAATATTAGCTTTCTCAAGTATATTACTTGCTTCTTTTCCACTAAGGTCTACACTTGATACTGTGTCTATTAGCATAAGATGATTATCTGTACCTCCAGAGATTATTTTATAACCTCTTTCTTGTAATCCTTCTGATACTCTTTTAGCATTTTTAATAACCTGATCTATATATTCTTTAAATTCTGGCTGAGAGGCTTCTTTCAAAGCCACTGCTATACCAGCTGTTGTATGATTATGTGGACCTCCCTGTAGGCCAGGAAATACAGCTTTATCTATAGCCTCAGCATATTGCTCTTTACACATAATCATTGCACCTCTAGGCCCTCTAAGGGTCTTATGTGTTGTTGTAGTTACTACGTCAGCATATGGTACTGGATCAGGATAATCACCCGTTACAACTAATCCTGCCACATGAGCGATATCTATTGCTAATATTGCGTTCACTTCGTCAGCTATTCTCCTGAACTCTTCCCAATCTATAATTCTTGAATATGCAGAAAAACCTGCCCATATCAATTTAGGCTTATGATCTTTAGCTAATTTTCTAACCTCATCATAATCAATATAACCATCCTCATTTACGCCATAACTAACAGAGTTAAAATATTTCCCAGATACAGAAACCTTGAATCCATGGGTTAGATGTCCACCAGCATCCAGTGACATACCCATTGTTTTATCACCAGGGTTTAAGAATGCTAGATGTACAGCGAAGTTAGCAGGAGAACCCGAATATGGCTGCACATTAATATGCTCTGCTCCAAATAGCTCTTTTGCCCTTTCTATAGCAAGATTCTCTATTTCATCTATTGCTTCATTACCACGGTAGTACCTTTTCCCTGAATATCCTTCGGAGTATTTATTGGTCAATATCGACCCCATCGCTTCTAATACAGCTTCACTTACATAGTTTTCTGAAGCGATAAGCTCAATACCTTCAAACTGTCTTTTAGATTCTTTTTGTATTAAATCGTATATTTCTTTATCAGTATTTTTTAACATTTCTTTTATATACTCTAATCAAGTTAAAGAAAAGTGAGGCTATAGTCATTGGACCGACTCCACCTGGAACAGGAGTAATATATGCACAGATATCTTTTACATCATCAAAATCTACATCACCAACAAGATTCCCCTCATAGTCTCTATTTATACCGATATCTATGACTACGGCATCCTTTTTTATATAATCTCTGTTTATATATTTTGGTTTTCCTATCCCAATAGCTAATATATCTGCACTTTTACATATCTCTTGTAGATTTTCACTCTTAGAATGGGCCATTGTAACCGTGGCATCCCTTCTAGAGAGCATCCCAGCTAATGGTAAACCAACTATTTTACTTCTTCCGACAACAACAGCATTTTTACCAGTTAAATCAATATCATATTCATCTAGAAGTTTAATTATACCTGTTGGAGTTGCTGGACCAATTCCCTCCCTTTCAATCCACACAGAACCTAAAGATGAGTAAGTTAGACCATCAACATCTTTAGAAATATCAATCACTTCAAGAATATCTTTTGTATTAAAAGTTTTATTAGTTTTAGGTAGTGGTAATTGAACCATTATTCCATCAACAAGAGAATCTTGATTTAATTTTCCTATTAATTGTTTAATCTCACCATCTTCTATATTATCCTCAAATCTATGAACAACAATTTTAATACCTAAATCTGCGCCTTTTTTTTCTTTCATGGAGACATATTTTTCGCTTGCGTAGTCATGACCAATTATAATGATATCTAATCTTGGAATACGATGACCCTGCTCAAGAAGAGAACTAATCTCAACTTTAAGATTATCTAAAATCTCTCCAGATGTTGTTTTCCCATCTAAAATCTCCATATTTTTAACTTCTATGTAACAATTATTGTAATTTGTATATTTTACAGGATATTTGCTAGTATTGCTAAGTTTAAAAAACTTCTATTTCTTCTTCTCTCCTTTGATTTTCTTATAAGTTTTTCCTTTTTTACACATTAGCTCTTTTAAATGACCAGTTTCTAAAAGTTTCCCATTTTCAAAATAGAAAACTCTATCAAATTTCTTTAAATCTTCAGAGCTTCTTGTTATATATATAAGGATTTTATCTTCACCTAAAAAATCTATAATATCTTCAATCATCTCAGATTTTGACTTACTATCTATAAAAGTGAATGGCTCATCCATTATAGAAATATCCTTATTTCTATATA
>JAQVKD010000003.1:0-12766 GCA_028694805.1 Candidatus Dojkabacteria bacterium | reverse complement strand
GTTATATATATAAGGATTTTATCTTCACCTAAAAAATCTATAATATCTTCAATCATCTCAGATTTTGACTTACTATCTATAAAAGTGAATGGCTCATCCATTATAGAAATATCCTTATTTCTATATAACATTCTAGCTATGGCAACTCTCTGCCAATTACCGGGAGATAGTTCTACACCATCTGTAAAATAGTTTCCTAAGATACTATCTTGATTGAAATCTTTATTAAACAGATGATCTAATCCTGTTATTTCTAAAACTTGTTTAAAGATCTCTTTCTTTAATGTCTTGCGATGAGATCCAAGAACAATATTCTGTTCTAAAGAAAAATTATAGTTTATAAAATTTTGGAATACTACTGATATACGACCTTTTAGTTCTCCTCTATCAAGCTCTTTTATAGAAATATCATTTATAAAATAGTCCCCAGAAACTATTTCATACATACCTGTCAAAAGTTTTACTAAACTACTTTTTCCTGTGCTATCAGTACCATAAAAGGCAACCTTCTCCCCTGGTTTTATTTCAAAATTAATATCTCTAAGAACTTCTTTACCTGGTTCATCAGGGTAAGCGAAATCTAAATCTACAAACTTTAAACTCAATGGTCCTTTTGGTAATCTCTTATCTCCATGACTAATATCTCCAAAACCTTTCCACTCCATTAACTCAAAGAACTTATTAGAGTAAGATAATCTATTAGACATAATTCCAAGGGTATCTAACATAGAGAAAGCACTACTATACGCAACATCAGTATAGTTAAATAGGGCTGTAAAAGTACCTATTGAGAGTTTTTTAATCACAGAGTATGCAACTAAATATACAATATATATATGTTTGAGTACTTGATCTATCACAGATGTTGTTATCGTATCTATATAGAAATGTTTTCTAGCTCTGAATAGACCTTTCTGATAAGATCTGTTCTGATGATCTAAGACTTCTTTTATATGACGAAATGTATTATCAACTCTTAATTCACTAAAATATTTATTATCTAAAGCAAGCGACGATAGATAATTTACAAGCTGTAAGCTGTCAACTTTTTCTATATTGTAGTTTCTAATCTTTCCCCTCTGTATATACCCGATAACTACTTCTGGTATAGCAAATAAAATGAGGATGAATATCGAGTATCTAAGATCTGTAAACATAATTGCAAGAGCAGTAACAAGTCTAACTCCTTGAGAGAGTATATCTGAAAATCCTAAATATGAAAGCAGTAAATTTTCTATAGAATAAGCTGGTATATATGCCAAGAGATCTTGAAATTTCATATTCATAATATCCTGAAGGTTTGAACTAGAGACTTTATTAACCATCTCGTAGTTACAATCAGCCCAAACTTTATCATATATATTTTCATAGATATTGCTTCTAACCTTTTCACCGATATTGGCAATTATCCATAACAAGAGATACATCATTAAAAAGAAAAATGAGTCAGATGCTATATAATCTACTAATCTAAAGTCCGAAATTCCTGATTGTAGAAGAGACGATGTCGTATCAATAAATTTACCCATTACAGTAATGCTATACATTTCTGCAACAGTTATGATTAAGAATAGAAAATCCCTCAAAAATACCCAGTATGTGTATCTTCCATAGAAAAATTTAATAACTTTTTTAAGGATATTTATTTTCTTCTTAATTCTTTCATTCATGATAATATACAATATCATTTAAAATGATTTGATTCTAGACTTGAGAGATCATAATTATTTGCAAAATCTAATGTATGAAGTATGGGAGGAGTATTTTAATGATATCCCTAGAAAAAATTTCGTTCTTACTAAGTTTGGTAAATACTCAAAACGACAATTAGGTTGCATTAAGTATGCTTCAGAATATACAAAAGTAAAAACTTTACTAAAAAAATATGAAGAAGATATTAATTTACAGGATGTAAATAGTGTATCAATAATACTTCTTACTAAATATTTTATGAGTGATTCAGTACCTGAATTTCTTTTAATTTCAACTCTTTCACATGAGATATGTCATTATGCTCATGGATTCCATTCACCATTAGAAAGAAAATATAAATATCCTCATAAAGGTGGTGTCGTAACTAAAGAGATGCAATCTAGGGGTTTAGGGGAGATGTTAAACCAAAGTGAAGAATGGTTAAAAGAGAATTGGATTGATATTATATCCTGATATTAAATTAGATTTCGTATTCAGTAATTGTACTTCTATGTATTCCTAGCAGAGAATTCTTTACAATTCTTATATATGGAATATCGTGATATAGGAGAAAATATTCGTAAATATAGGAATCGACTGAATTTAACACAAGATGAGCTTGCAGATAAGATTGGTGTCACGTGGGAGATGATTTCTAGATATGAAAGAGGTCAAAGCTCCCCTATGAATCAACTTGATAAACTATCAAATGCTTTAAGAGTCTCTTTGGGAGATTTAATATCTGATAACAAGATAGAAAATTATGAAGTCCCACTATTTGTGAAAATTCCAAAGAATTTTGTATTTAAGAAAGAGAATACAACGATATATTACAGTTGTCCTAAGTGGTTAATAAAATTAGATCCTGATGTTTTTGCTATAGAATTAGATATAGTCTCAAAAAATAAATATAAGTATGGAGATTCTGGATATATATTTATAAGCCCAAACGCAGATATAAAAGATTCTGACTTGGTTTTAATAAATGATAATAAAATTTTGTCTATAAAGGATTCCAAATATGATGGAGAAAAGGCTATTGGTAAAGTAATGATGCAAGAGATTTTACTATAGAGAATAAAAAGAGAGGAAAAACTTCCTCTCTCTTCTCGGGTTTCATATTATGATGAGATTACATCATTCCTGGCATACCACCCATTGCTGGTGCTCCACCCGCCATTCCATCATCATCTTTCTTAATGTCTGCTACAACTGCTTCTGTAGTTATAAGCATAGTTCCAACAGATGCTCCATTAACTAAAGCAAGTCTTGTAACTTTTACAGGATCAATAATACCCTCCTTAAACATATCTACATATTCTCCCGTCTTAGCATTATATCCTTTATTATCACTACAGTTCGCTGCTATTACAGCACCATCTTGACCAGCATTTTCAGCTATTTGTTTTAGTGGCTCACTCAAAACACTTCTTAAGATTTCAATACCAAGCTGTTCGTCAATATCTTCTAATTTCACATTATCTAAAGATTTCTTAGCATTGTGTAATGCTAAACCACCACCAGTAACAACACCTTCCTCGATAGCTGCTCTAGTAGCATTAATTGCATCCTCAACTCTTTGCTTTTTCTCTTTTGCTTCAACCTCTGAAGCTGCTCCAACTTTAATAACAGCTACACCACCAGATATTTTAGCCAATCTTTCCTGTAATTTCTCTTTATCATAATCTGAAGATGTTTTTTCTATCTGCTTTTTAATTTCTGAGATTCTTTCTTTAACATCCTTCTCTATACCACTACCCTCAACAATTACTGTTTCCTCTTTACTTACAACAACTTTCTTAGCACTTCCTAAATCAGACATCTCTACAGAATCTAGTGTTCTACCGATCTCTTCAGATATGAATTGAGCACCGGTAACTACTGCAATATCTTGAAGCATTTCTTTTTTACGATCCCCAAAGCCAGGAGCTTTAATTGCTACAACATCAAGAGTGCCTCTTAATTTATTAACAACTAATGTAGCTAATGCTTGATTTTCAATTTCATCTGCAATAATAACCATTGGCCTATCTGCTGCAGACAAGACTTTCTCTGCAATTGCCTGAATATCCTGAAGATTTGAAAGTTTCTTATCAGTTACAAATACATATGGGTTCTCCATAACTGTTTCTAGAGTATCAGGATCATTCACAAAATATGGACTAACATATCCCTTATCAAACTGCATTCCTTCTGTATATACTACTTCATCTTCAAAACCCTTTGCCTCTTCAACTGTTACAACTCCATCCTTTCCAATCTTATCAAATACCTCACCTATCATATCTCCTAACTCCTTATCGTTATTAGCAGAAATTGTTGCAACTTGAGATATCTCTTCTTTGCTATTAATCTTCTTAGCTCCTTTAACCAATGCTTCAACTACGATATCAACACCCTTATCTACACCTCTTTTAATTGAAATCGGATTTGCACCTGCTGTTACATTTCTAAATCCAGAATTTGCTATAGCCTGAGCAATCACTGTAACTGTAGTTGTTCCATCCCCAGCCATATCATTTGTTCTATCTGCGGCCTCTTTAATCATTTCTACACCGACATTTTCAAAAGGATCTTCGACTTCAATTTCTTTTGCTACAGTCACACCATCTTTTGTAACAACTTGAGATCCAAAACTTTTTGCAATTGCAACATTTCTTCCTTTTGGTCCTAATGTTGTCTTAACTGCATTTGATATTGCGTCTACACCAGCTTTTAAAGCTTTGCGAGCGTCTTCGTCATATTTTACTGCTTTTGCCATTTTATGTTTGAATAATATATTAACTAATTACTGCAAGAACATCATCTGCATCAACTATGAGATATTGTTCACCACTAATCTCAACTTCCTCTGGAGAATATTTCTTGAAATATATTATATCTCCCTTCTTTACCTCAAATGCAACGTCTTTACCATCCTTGTCTTTTCCTTTTCCAAGTTTCAAAACTTCTCCCATTGCTGGACGTTTATCATCATTTGCACTTGGAGGGACAACTAAACCACCTGCAATTGTTTCTTCCTCTTCCTTAGCTTTAACCAAAATACGTTTACCTAAAGGTTGTATTTTTATATCTGCCATTTAAATTAAATCTTAAATTTAAATATATGAAAACTGTTGTAAAAGTTAGCAACAAGTTTAAGAAACTGCTAACTATTTTAAGTATAAGTGAACAGATTGTCAAGGTCTGTCCTAGATACGACCCTATCTCAAACATATAAAACAACAAGCTCACAAGGTTTTTACAACAAACTCAAACCTTTATTAGAAGAAAAAGGCAGTTTAGAGGTCGTCTTAAATTAACGTTCTTGCTATATACTCAGATCGTTTGACGCTGTTCCTACAAGCTTAACAAGAGATCGGGATTGCTTAAATTAGGGTCAGACCTAGGACAGACCCTTAACCTTAATACTGTGATCCTTTAATTATTAATTGATCTTGTTGAAGTTCAATATTTTCTAACATCCTTCCTACAAAGCCATTCTCATTCGCTGTCGTTAATGCCTCTGCTATTCCTTGATTTATCTGTGTGAGAATTTTGGGATATATTTTACCTATATCAAATCCATCTAATGTTATATCTTCAACATATAGTTGTGCTGTTTGCATATTGTCTTTTGTAACATCCATACATAACCAGAAATCGAATTTCTCGAAATTACTGATATTTAACAGTGTACATACATTCCAGACATCGTTTCCTGGAGTAATATATAGCTCCAGAATATTTAGACTAGTACCGACAGTCATTTCAAAAAGAGTGTTATATAAGTATTGAGAGATTTCCAGTGGTGTAAATTCTATGAAATCAACAGATTCACTACTCATAATATATTCTTCGATTTTTTCATTAAGGACATTTTTTTCTTCAGAAATAGAGCTAACTATATACTCTTCTTTAATACTTGATTCAAAAGATGTTCTCCAGGACTTTCCTTTTATAATCAAGATAAGAATAAATATGAAAACAAGAAAAAGGAGGATTAATAGAGTGATTCCGAAAATTTTTAAAAACTTACGCATTTTTCTTCTTAAGTTTAATTATAAAACTCTTAATAATACCTACTAAATATTTCTTTATAGATTCAAATTCTTTGATCTTAAATAGATAGGATCCCAATAGATACGATATGGATCCATATAGGGCTGTCCCTGCAGTAAGTAGAGCAACCCATATAGTTCTTGTAGTATCTAATTGTAGATCAAAAATCTTAAATACAAAATACATTCCTATACCCATTATTAGTGTATTAAGGAGCTTTATAAATAGAGGCTTTAACGTAGATTCCCATGTAATTAGTTTAACTGATGTAATCTTGTTCAGATATATAAATCCTATTATACTTTCAATCACATACGTCATACTAACACCAACAGCTAATCCACCTATTGCTAAAGGAGAATCCCCTCTAGTTGTCATCCATTCTGAGAGATCTACAAAGAAGCTTTGTACAACCGGTAAGACACCAGCCCCATTAGCATGAGAAATTTGGTAAAAAATCTGCTGTACTATTATTCTCCAGTCATAGTAATGACTGAAGAAATTAGTAAGAAAATATACAGATGCAAGGTTAATAGCTATACCTATTAAACTAATAATTAATGGCTTCCAAGTATCCTTTAATGCATAAAATGCTCTCATAACTATTTGCATAATAGTTTGTCCGATAATCGACATACTTAAAAGTACTAAAGACATAGATGTTAATAAAGTATCTTGCCAGTTAAATTCCCCAGTACCATATGTTAAACGGACTATCGGTAATCTAAGAATTACTATCATAGCGACTAATGGAAGAACCAAATACATAGAAAACTGTAGGGCATTATCCAATATTTTCTTAAATTCAACTTTATCTTCATGTTTACCTACTTTAGCAAGATCTGGTAACGATACTTGTGCAACGGCACTACCTATTATATTAATAGGTACCATATGTAAACTGTATGCAAATTTATATGCACTCAAAGTACCCGGGGTAAGTGTAAAACTAATGACGGTGTTAACAATGACATTAAACTGCTCTCCTAAGATCGATAATATTCTTGGAGTTGCTAACTTAATCGCTTTTACTACAGCACTATCCTTAAATATCTCTTTGATGCTAAATAGTGGTGGAAGATCATTTTCTTTATAATATTTGAGGAATAGAGGTATCTGAACACCTAAGTGAAAGAACGATCCGATAACAGATGCCCATGCTAAACCATATATTCCTCTATCAAAAAATCCGACAAAAACAATTGAAAATACTATTATTCCTAAATTATGAAATATTGGGGCTAGTGATGTGACAAAAAATTGTTTACGTACCTGTAAATATGCGGTAATAAAAGAACTTAGTCCTAATATAAATGGAGATATAAGACCTATTCTCATTATATTAGTAAATCTACTTACATCCCCAGCAACAAGATTACTAGATGCTCCAAGTAATACCTCTGCCTTATTAGAACATATTAACCATTGAGCAAGCTGGGGAGTGAAAATAAATAATAAAATCGTTAGAATGATTAAAACTGAGGAAAATACAAACGTTATTTTACTAAATAGTTCATCTAATCTTTTCTTCCCCTTGTCATACAAGATATCTGAGAATATTGGAATTATTGCTGCATTTATAGATCCCCCAACAATAACAAGAAATATCATATCTGGGATTGTAAATGCTGCCCAGAAGATATCTAAATCATGTGTTGCTCCAAATAACTGAGCAATTATTCTCAATTTGATAAAACCAAGGATTTTTGTAATTAGTAGTAATCCCATGACGGATACTACTCCATTTTTCTTTACCACTAGCTATTTAGTTAGTATTAAATATTCGGTGTTATTATCATAGGGCATGTTTGATAATAACGCAAACATATTAAGAAAATTTTAATCTTATTTATATAAAATTAGACATGTTTGATCTAATATTCCCAACATATTGTTTGAACTGTGGAAGGAGTGGTGAATATCTGTGTACAGAATGTCAGAAGAAGTTGGAGCGGTCTATACCAGAGTGCTATATCTGTAGAAGAATATCTAATAGATATGTGACACATGATCAGTGTAACTATTATGGAATTAATTCTCTTTTTGTCGGTTGGAGATACAATACTGTTGCAAGAAAAATAATCTCTCAGTTTAAATATAAATATTCATATAGTCTTGCAGAGATTATATCTGAGTTATTTATAAAAAGGATAAAAGAAACAGGATTTGTTAATCAGATGGATAAAGGTTCTTTACTTATTCCAATGCCTATACATAAAAAGCATTTTCTAGATAGAGGATTTAATCAAAGTCTATTAATTGCTGAGAATATCGCTAAGGAGTTTAGTTTGCAAATTATTAATGATGTTTTATATAGAACAGGTTCTTCTAAATACCAAGCAAAATCTACAGTAGAAGAAAGAAGAAATTTAAAAGATATTTTTTATTTGAAAAAAGAATTATTAAACAAGAACATTATTATACTCGATGATGTAATAACTACTGGAGCAACAATTAATAATGCGGCAAAATTATTAAAAGGAAATAATATAAAAGTTTTAACTTTATTTAGAGGGAAGCCTCGGTATCTTCAGTAGTACTACTCTCTTCTGTTGCTGTATCCATATCCTTCTCTTGAGAGATCTCTTCAATTTGATTATTAACATCTTCATACAGCTGAATATCTTGCAAGCTATTTGTTTCAAGAATAGTCTTAATAGCCTCCAAATAGGAGAGTTGTATTTCTGTATTTTCCTGGATACCATTTACATTTGCTGATAATACAAGTGCTGGGATATAGTCACCAGCGATTGTTAAAGCTTCTGTAGAATACTTTAATGCAGAATCATATTCTTGTAGAAGATAATATAGCTGGGCTTTGTTATAATAATTTTCATAATCTAGAGGTTTCATCTCAATTGCCTCATTTATTACAGCTATAGCATCCCTTGTGTATTCTGTATAACCAAGATTAATTATCCCAAGATATACTAAAGCTCTATTATTATAACTAGAATATAATGATGGTGATAAATTTACAGCATTTCTACTATACTCAAAAGCTTCACTTCTTAATTGAACTGCTTCATCTAGAATATTCTCATCTTCTGTTTCAGTATATTCATCAATTAATATACCTAACTTATCTACTGCAACAATACTAGCCTTTCTATTTGTTAATGGATTTGATTTGTCATATTGCAATGCCTTCATATACCATCGATAGAGATTATTTGTTATCTCTGCCTCTTCTTCTGTAGTAGCCTCTCTATCACCCAATAATTCATTTTCCTTTGAAATATAGCTCTCAGCTCTTAACAGATATAAGCTAGATAAAAATATTCTCCCCAACTGAAAAGTTCCAAGTAATGTCAAAATGATAAAGACTCCAGTAAAGAATACAGACATAAAGGGAACCTCTTTTTTCTGAGAATCTCCTGTTCCTATTGTCCATATTTTAAGTAATAGATTATCTACGTCATCTTTTTTATAAATACTCTTTAGTATTACTCCAGCAGATATAATAAAGAAAAAAGCAAATTTTATTAGAATAGAATATGTAATAAATAGTGATGTTAAGTATATAAATAAAACAAGCATATCAAAAAGTATTAAAATGATTGGCTCATTACTTTTAAAATTCTTAATATCCTTAATTAGATCTTTTAACAAATACCATCCTAATAGAATCCAGATAACTAACCATAAGAACCCAGAATTTGTTAGAGATGTTAGAATTTCGTTATATGAACTACTAACTGATACACTTATTAGTTCTACTGGTTTTAATTCTGTAAATGCCACACCAAAGCTATCTAATCCCAAACCAAATATTCCGTTTTTTAATGACTCAATCAGTGTCTGCGATGCTATTTGCCAACTAAAATTTAGAGATAGTGTTATTGGAGTTAGAATATCTCTATCATTTAAAAGGATTTCTTGAATTGGAACAATCTGAACTATCAGAATAAGAACTAGAATGGCTAAAGGTAGAACAATCTGCTTAATTTTGTCTTTTTTAGATAGAGATGATTTCTTAAAGAATATTGTAATTAATACAAGAATCCATAGTATGACAAATAATATTGCTATGAGAAATGAGCTTTTCTCCATTGAGAATATAAATATAGAAAAAACATTTACCAAAATTGTCACAACAGCAAACCAACTTGCATCCATCTGTTCATCATCATTTTTATACATACTTAGAGAGATATATGCCAAAGCCGTAGCAATACAATTGTAAATTACTATTAAAGCAGGAGACCCTAATGTCGGAAATCCTTCCATATCAGTAATACCTATCTTAGATATTATATTAAAGATATTCCCACCCCAAAAAGAGATTAAACTAAAGAAAATTGTTAAGATACTACCAATAAAGAAAGCGTTGAATAAATTAAGTAAATCTTTCTTTGAAGAAAAGAAACTTCTAAGTAAAAAGGTTAATAACAAAACAGATGAAACGCCTATTAAACCTTCACTTAGTCGATAGTTGTAACCAAAGATGCTTAGATTGGCATCCTGAGCAAATATAGTAGTTAATATAAATGATACAAATAAAAGAAATATAATTAGATCAGAATCTTTTTTAAGAAAAGATATCTTCCCAGACCATATTATTTTTACAAGTTCTAAAGTGACTATTAGTAAAGTAAAAAAGAGTATGACCATAGTCATACCCTTTTCTGTTAGATCCCAAGGAAATGGAAGTATAGATATCGGAAGAATTGCAACCAATACATATACTAAAATTCTTTCTATAGAAGAGATAATTGTATTTAAATCCTTCTCAGGTTTAGCAACCATAAATACTTAGTATAAATTAAGCACATTATAGTAAATGCTATCATAAACACCTAAGAATACCAACTACTCTATACTTCTAATTTAATCTTCGTCAACAACTTCTCCCTCTTTTACATCTTCCTCTTTGTCGTTATCCTCTTTGTCTTTCTTCTCATCTTCTTTCTTTTCTTCTTTAGAAGCCTTTTCATACATCTTTTTACTAACTTCCTGCATCTTTTTTGTTAACTCTTCAGTTTTCTCTTCAACCTTTTCCTCATCAAAATCATCTTTAGAAATAAGTTCTTTTAATTCCTTAACTTCTTCTTGAAGATCTTTTCTATCATCTTCATCTATATTATCCTTTTGTTCATCTAGAAGTTTTTCAATACTGAAACATAAGGTGTCTGCATTATTCTTTTTTTCAGCTCTATCTCTCTTCTTTTTATCTTCTTCAGCATGTTTTGCAGCTTCTTCAACCATACTTTCAATTTCATCTTCTTTAAGTCCTGTTGAAGCTGTAATCGTAATATCTTGTTTTTTATTAGTTGCAAGATCTTTAGCTGATACATTTAGGATACCATTAGCATCAATAGCAAATGTTACTTCTATCTGTGGAATACCTCTAGGAGCTGGTGGTATACCATCAAGTATAAATTTACCTAAAGTTTTATTATCTGCAGCCATCTCCCTCTCACCTTGAAGAATATGAATTTCAACACCTGGTTGATTATCTGCTGCAGTAGAAAATATCTGCTTCTTTTCTACAGGTATTGTTGTATTCCTATCGATAAGCTTTGTCATTACACCACCTAAAGTTTCAAGACCAAGTGATAATGGAGTAACATCCAAAAGAGTAATATCTTTTACATCTCCCCCTAATACACCTGCCTGAACTGCTGCACCGACAGCAACAACTTCATCTGGATTTACACTTTTGTTTGGTTCTTTTCCAAAGAAGTCTTTAACTTTCTTTTGTACAGCTGGCATTCTTGTCATACCACCAACTAAGAGAACTTGATCAACATCTTCGACCTTAAGTCCAGCATCTTTAAGAGCTTTTTCTGTTGGTTTAATTGTTGCATCAATTAAATCTGATGTTAATTTCTCTAAATCTGATCTAGTAAACTCCATCTTTAAATGCTTTGGACCTTTATCATCTGCAGTAATGTATGGAATATTGATTTCTGTTTTTTCAGAAGTAGACAACTCTATCTTAGCTTTTTCAGCAGCCTCCTTTAATCTCTGTAGGGCTGTTCTATCTTCTTTAAGATCAATACCCTGTTCTTTTTCAAATTCTTTAGCAATGTAATCTATTATTACCTGGTCAAAATCATCTCCACCTAGATGTGTATCACCGTTTGTTGATAGAACTTCAAATACACCATCACCGATTTCTAGTATAGAGATATCGAATGTACCACCTCCTAAGTCAAATATTGCAACTTTTTCATCTTTTTTACTATCCAATCCATATGCTAAGGCTGCAGCAGTTGGTTCATTTACAATTCTTTTAACATTGAACCCAGCTATCTTACCTGCATCTTTAGTTGCCTGTCTTTGTGAGTCATCAAAGTATGCAGGAACTGTTATAACTGCATCCTCAACTTTCTCACCGAGAAAATCTTCTGCATCTTTTTTTAATTTAGCAAGAATTTTTGCAGAGATCTCTTGTGGTGTATACCACTTATCATCCATCTTAACTTCGACACCATCAGTTTTAGATTTTCTCATTTCAAAAGGAAGTAATTTACTATCCTTCTGAACCTCAGGATCATCCCAAGATCTACCAATTAATCTTTTAACTGAGTATATTGTACCTTCTGGGTTAGTAATTGCTTGATTTTTAGCAGGTTGACCAACCACTATCTCTCCTTTTTCATTCTTCGCAACAACAGAAGGTGTTAACCTACCACCCTGTGCATTAGCAATTACATTTGGTTTACCACCAGACATATATGCCATTGCTGAATTAGTCGTTCCTAAATCTATTCCTATTATTTTTCCCATTTTTAATATTTAAAAAATTTAATTATTTCGAAACTACAACTCTGGCAGGACGTATTAAAACATCGTCCAACTTATATCCAGGTTGTAGAATATCAAATATATGGTCTTTTTCTCCTTCATTCACTACAGTAACTGCTTCGTGAATATCAGAATCAAACTTCTCACCTTTTTCTGGTAAGAATTTAATTAATCCCATATCTGCAAGTACTTTCTCTAAATTTTCAATACTAGCCGATATACCATTAATCCAAGCATCTGTTTTTTCATCGACTTTCAGATCTTTTTTACTTTTTAATGC
>JAQVKD010000014.1 GCA_028694805.1 Candidatus Dojkabacteria bacterium | reverse complement strand
TAGAACTAATAAAAAAAGATGTTATCAATACCTGGCGCTATGGCTTTGAATGTATGGAAGACCTGGCAGAAATGATTGGAGATGAAGAGTTTATTGACGGATATGAAAATCTTTATAACTACGATGAAAAAATAGTTTCACTAAATCTGGAAGATGTAAGAAAAGTAATAACTCATTACTGGCAGCCTTCCTATCTACAAATTATTCAGCAGACCCCAAATCCAACTTCAATACCTAGCTCAAATAATATATATCCTAGAAGAACAATGAGTTCATCCTCTATTCCTGAATTAAAACTTGCTGATTCTTTACCGAATCCCATACCTTATCAAAAAATTAGACCTGATTTTTATTCTGCCAGATTAGATAATGGCTTTACCTTACTATATCGTTATTTACCAGATCGTCCTATCAATGGTTTTGCTTTAGCAACGGATATCTGTCAGTTGAACGAAGAGAAAAATCAGCACGGCATAAATTATCTATGTTCTTCTGCTTTGCTACATTCTTCTACAAATTATAATGCTGAAGAGATTCTTTCTCTTTACCGACTTTATGGAGTGAGTTTAAAAGTTGAGCATTCTCTGGATACTACTATATTTCGTGGTAAATGCTTTCATAAAGAATTGTTGCCTGCTTTAACTTTACTGGAAGAGCTAATCTTTCATCCAGCTTTTGAGGAACAATATATTAAACTTTTAAAAACCGCTGCCATTGATATGCTGCGAAGAGATAAACAGGTGCCCTACAATGAAGCTTTTTATCATTGGTTTTATTTACTCTTTGGAAAAAATAGTCCCTATGGTCGTTATTCCGGTAACATATCAGATTTAAAAAGGCATAATTTAGAATCAGTAGTAAACTGGTATAAGACAAATTATCGTCCGGAACATTTTAGTCTTGCGGTTATAGGTTCTTTAGAGCCGGATAAATTCTTTAGTATCGCACCTCAAATTTTTAAGGAACCAGCTCCTTCAGAAAATTGGACAGGGAAAAATCCGGAACCTCCTTATCCCATAAAAAAGCATAAGATTATCGCTCATAAAAGTTCTCCTCAAGCTATTATTCATCTGGGTGGTTTTGCACCTGCAGCTAAAGATAGAGTTGATAGCACTGCTTTTTATCTTCTGGCTCAAATTATTGGCGGTGATATGGATTCTCGTCTTTTCAACCTTGTGAGAGAACAAAAAGGCTTTGCTTATCAGACGGGATTTGAATATAACTGTGCTCATAGCATAGGTTATTGGTTTGCCTATGCTTATTGTGAGCCAGAAGTTTATAAACAATGTCTTGAACTTATACTCCAGATACTGCAAGAAGTGAAAGAAAATGGAGTAACAGAGACGGAACTGTTAAATGCTCAGAATTATCTCTGCGGTATGAATCGTTTTGAAGCGGAAAATGCTTCTGCTCAAGCTATGTCTATTTCTTCATTAAGTGCTTTAGGTTATGAACCGGAATACTATTTTCAGCGTGAAGAAAGGATTCGTAGTGTGGATTTAAAAACTATCTCCCATCTGGCAAAAAACTGGTTAACAAAAGATAATATCTGGATTTATATTTATTTATGATTACCTTAGGAATAGATATAGGCTCCCGTAACACGAAAATCGTATTTTATGATACTTCAAATCAATCCATACTTTTTTCTGCCTGGAGTGCTACTGAAGTCAATCCTTTGCAATCTGTACATTCTTTATTGAAGCAAGCCAAAAATAGCTATGGACTTGACCTACCAGAAGAAATAGCTTGCACGGGTTATGGACGCAAACTCTGGAAAGGAAATAGTAAAGTTTTTTCTGAGATAACCTGTCATACAACTGGCGTTCGTTATTTTATGCCTGAAGTTAGAACTATTATAGATGTGGGTGGACAGGATGCTAAAATAATCTCTTTAACGCCAGAGGGAAAAATCAAAGATTTTGTGATGAATGATAAATGTGCCGCTGGGACAGGAAGATTCCTGGAAATGGTTGCCAGTAGACTGGAAGTTTCTCTTGATGAACTTTCCGAACTTGCTCTGCAATCAAAAAATCCTCTCACTATTTCTTCTACCTGTGTGGTTTTTGCTGAATCTGAAATCATTGGTATGATTGCTAAAAATACGGACCCTGCAGATATAGCATATGCCGCTCATATTTCCATTGCAAAGCGAATTATTACTCAATTAAGTGCAGTAGATTTCACTCCTCCCATAGTTTTTACTGGAGGGGTTGCACAAAATAAAAACTTGGTGCAATGCCTTAGTGAACTTTTAAATACTACTATTATTACTCCACCCAATCCTGAAATTACCGGTGCATTGGGAGCTGCTATTCTCATTTCTCAAACCGAAGAATATAATTAACTCCTCTGAAAATAATAGAATAGATAATATAGTTTAGCATAAAAATCGGGTGAACTAATCATTATCTATAAGCCTGTTATTTTTAAAGCTAAATGCTTTAGAATAGCTCAATAAGCTTGATTTCTGATAATTAAAAGGATGCAGTTAAAATTTCATAATGTGGAATGGGCATTAAGTACCCGTTATCTACACAATTTTTAATCGTTTTAATGGTTGTTCCAAGGGAAAGAAATTCTTCTGGTGTGATATTTTTTAAATTTATATGTTCATCCTTTGCCCATTCATAAATTATCTTTATCCATAAAGAATATGCACCAGGAGAATTACTATTATTTGATGAATTATAAACCTTATACCAGCGAGAATAAATCTTTAACTGAGTCTTGAAACCTTCTGAGCCTGCTTTCCATAACTTAGCAATGTTTTTACTTATCAGACCAAAGCTTGTATTTTGCTCTGTATGCTCTGGATAAAAATATTTCCTCGCAACACAAATTTTCCCGGAACGATAGCTACCAAAGACTATATTGTCCAGTGTTCCGCTATAAGATTGTATTTTATATTTGAATTTTACTCTCATTTATTTATCCTCCATCTTTAAAAAGAAAAATAGAAGAATCATACTTTCTTCAAAAAATTATAACTCTCCATATATATAAGGATGACATTTTGGAGTACTGATAGAAATATTAATAAAACAAATACCAGATAAGTAATTAGACTATTACTTAAAAACAACAATGTAACTATATCTTACTAAAATTCACTTCAATAGATTATTTTATGCTATAAAAAGGCTGTGTACCTTATGATAAACTCAATTCCGCAGTAAATTTATTTCCCCTTTACCTACTTATTCAAAAAAATATTTATAGCTGATTCAATCAAATCTTACACAAATTATTAAAATACGCTTTTATTATATATAAAATATTTGGCAAATATTTATTCCCTGCCTCTAACTTACCTCTTCCCTATCTCTTATCATAAGTTGCTAACAGGAGAGAGCTAAGATAAACTTTAGAAACTAACATATATCTGGCAAATATCCATCATAAATGTCTCTGCCCATAAATGAATTCGGATTAAAGTTATTTATAGAGATACAAAAATTTCAAGACAAAAAACCCCGGCAATTACCGGGGTTTATGTGATTTGCTAATACTAAACGGAAATATTACTTTAAAAGTAACATCTTTTTAACCTCAACTCTACCATTACTTTCTATTTTATAAAAGTAAACTCCTGAAGAACAGATATGACCATTATTATCTTTCCCATCCCAAACAATATTATGTTTACCATTGCTCATTGGATTGTTGATAAGCTTCTTTACCTGCTCTCCTTTGAGGTTGTAGATATTGAGAACTACATTTCCAGGTTTTGATAACTCAAAAGAAATAGTAGTTTCAGGATTGAAAGGATTGGGATAATTTTTTAAATTAAAGGTAATAGAAGGTAACTGAATAGAATCTTCTGCCTCCATTACCTGATTCAGGTCCAGAATATTTAAACCATAATATCCATTAGCGGTATACAAATAGCCGTCTTGTATGATAAAATCATCTGTAGTAAGATTCCAGCTATATCTACAAACAAATTCAGGAGCAGCTGGATTACTAACATCATAAAAACTCAATTCATTCCAGTTATAATCTGAAATTATTAATAGATTATTATATATAATGCACTTTTTTATAATACTAGTTGGACGAGGAAGTATAGTATTTAATAATATTGGAGCAGCAGGATTTGAAACATCAATAATCTGTAAACCAAAATTCCTATCTGCTACATAGGCAATATTATTAGAGACAAAAACAGATGATGCATAACCAGGTGTATTATAAGAGCCTAGCAGAGATGGATTCTGTGGATTGGAAACATTTATAATCTGTAGACCAGAATTCCCATCTGCTACATAGGCAATATTATTAGAAACAAAAACAGATAATGCAGTACCAGATGTATCATACGAGCCAAGCAGAGATGGATTTTCAGGATTTGAAACATCAATAATCTGTAAACCAGAAATCTCATCTGCTACATAGGCAATATTATTAGAAACAGTAACAGAGTATGCATAACCTGGTGTATCATAAGAGCCCCAAAAAGCTGAATTTTGAGGATTGGAAACATCTATAATCTGTAAACCAGAATACTCATCTGTCACATAGGCAATATTATTAGAAACAGTAACAGAAAATGCATAATTAGGCGTATTATAATAGCCCAGAAGAATTGGATTCTGAGGATTGGAAACATCTATAATCTGTAAACCCGCCCAATCATCTGCTATATAGGCAATATTATTTGAAACAAAAACAGAGTATGCATAAGCAGGTGTATCATAAGAGCCCAAAAGAGATGGATTCTGAGGATTGGAAACATCTATAATCTGCAAACCCGCCCAATCATCTGCTATATAGGCAATATTATTTGAAACAGTAACAGAGTATGCATAATTAGGCGTATCATAATAGCCCAGAAGAATTGGATTCTGAGGATTGGAAACATCTATAATCTGTAAACCATAACCACAATCTGCTACATAGGCAATATTATTAGAAACAGTAACAGAAACTGCTGCTCCCCCAGGTGTATAATAAGAGCCCAAAAGAATTGGATTTTGAGGATTGGAAACATCTATAATCTGTAAACCATAACCCATATCTGCTACATAGGCAATATTATTAGAAACAAAAACAGAAGATGCTAAACCAGGTGTATCATAAGAGCCCAAAAGAGATGGATTCTGAGGATTGGAAACATCTATAATCTGCAAACCCGCCCAATAATCTGCTACATAGGCAATATTATTAGAAACAAAAACAGAGTATGCAAAATCAGGCGTATCATAAGAGCCTACAAGATCTGGATTCTGAGGATTGGAAACATCTATAATCTGTAAACCAGAATCCCCATCTGCTACATAGGCAATATTATTAGAAACAGTAACAGAAACTGCTCCCCCAGGTGTATCATAAGAGCCCAAAAGAACTGGATTTTGAGGATTGGAAACATCTATAATCTGTAAACCTGTATACCCATCTGCTACATAGGCAATATTATTAGAAACAAAAACAGATTTTGCATAATTTGGTGTATCATAAGAACCAAGTAATACTAGATTTTCAGGATTGGAAACATCTATAATCTGTAAACCTGATTCACCATCTGCTACATAGGCAATATTATTAGAAAAAAAAACATAGAATGCATAACCCGGTGTATCGTAATCCCCAATTTTGTGATAAACAGCACTTAAGGGTAATATACTTATTACCACAATTAAAAATAAAAACATCTTTTTCATTATTTTATCCCCTAATTTTATTAAATTATATCTAAAACTCTTTTCATCTTTATGTCAAGGAAAATAAAAATATTCTATTAATAGTGTTCATTTTGTGGGGGTCTTTTTTCCATTAAAGTAATCCAAAAACCAGACTTGAGTAAAAGAATTTAACGAGTCCAAAGATTTGAAGTTATTTAGATTCGTTAATTTTCTATTTAGTTGTTTATTAGAGTTTTCCAATGGATTATTGTTATTATTAAAGCATTCATAATACATGTAGCGAGTCAGTTAATCATAGTAAGTATTGATAGAAATGAATTCGGATTAAAGTTATTTACAGAGATACAAAAACTTCAAGACAAAAAACCCCAGCAATTACCGGGGTTTATGTGATTCGCTAATACTAAACGGAAATATTACTTTAAAAGTAACATCTTTTTAACCTCAACTACACCATTACTTTCTATTTTATAAAAGTAAACTCCTGAAGAACAGATATGACCATTATTATCCTTACCATCCCAGACTATACTATGTTTACCATTGCTCATTTGATTGTTGATAAGTCTCTTTACCAGCTCTCCTTTGAGGTTGTAGATATTAAGAACTACATTTCCAGGTTTTGATAACTCAAAAGAAATAGTAGTTTCAGGATTGAAAGGATTAGGATAATTTTTTAAATTAAATGTAAAAAAGGGTAGCTGAATAGAATCTTCATTCAAATCCAGAATATTTAAACCATAATCTCCATTAGCGGCATATAAATAGCCGTATTGTATGATAAAATCATCTGTAGTAAGATTCCAGCTATATCTACAAATAAATTTAGGAGAAGCAGGATTACTAATATTATAAAAATATAATTCATTCCAGTTATTATCTGAAATTATTAATAGATTATTAGAGATAATGCATTTTTTAATATTACTAGTTGTATGAGGAAGTATAGTATTTAATAGTACAGGAGCAGCAGGATTAGAAACATTAATAATCAGTAAACCAGAATTCACATCAGCTACATAGACAATATTATTTGAAACAGTAACAGAATATGCATGGCCAGTTGTATTATAAGAGCCAAGTAGTACTGGATTCTGAGGATTGGAAACATCTATAATCTGCAAGCCCGCATAGTAATCTGCTACATAGGCAATATTATTAGAAACAAAAACAGAGTATGCATTACCAGGGGTATCATAAAAACCCACAAGAGCTGGATTCTGTGGTTTTGAAACATCTATAATTCGTAAACCTGACCAACCATCTGCTACATAGGCAATATTATTTGAAACAGTAACATATTTTGCATTACCAGGTGTAATATAAGAGCCAAGTAGTATTGGATTTTGAGGGTTGGAAACATCTATAATCTGTAAACCTTCCCAATCATCTGCTACATAGGCAATATTATTTGAAACAAAAACAGATTTTGCCAAACCAGGTGTATCATAAGAGCCCAAAAGAGCTGGATTTTGAGGATTGGAAACATCTATAATCTGTAAACCATAATTCTCATCTGCTACATAGGCAATATTATTTGAAACAAAAACAGATTTTGCCAAACCAGGTGTATCATAAGAGCCCAAAAGAGCTGGATTCTGTGAATTGGAAACATCTATAATCTGTAAACCATAATTCTCATCCGCAACATAGGCAATATTATTTGAAACAAAAACAGAGTATGCATTTCCAGGTGTAATATAAAAGCCAAGTAGTACTGGGTGATGAGGAATGGAAACATCTATAATCTGTAAGTCTTCATCCCCATCTGCTACATAAGCAATATTATTTGAAACAGTAACAAAATTTGCTCCCCCAGGCATATCAAAAAAGCCAAGTAGTATTGGATTATGAGGAATGGAAACATTTATAATTAGTAAGTCTTCATACCCATCTGCTACATAGGCAATATTATTAGAAACAGTAACAAAATGTGCTTCACCAGGCGTATCATAAGAGCCCACAAGAGCTGGATTCTGAGGATTAGAAACATTTATAATTTGTAAGCCAGAATCCCCATCTGCCACATATGCAATATTATATGAAACAGAAACGGAGTAAGCATGACCAGTTGTATCATAAGAGCTAAGCAGAAATGGATTTTGAGGGTTGGAAACATCTATAATCTGTAAACCTGCAGAGTAATCAGCTACATAAGCAATATTATTTGAAACAGTAACATATTTTGCTCCACTGGATGTATAATATGAGCCAAGCAGAAATGGATTTTGAGGATTGGAAACATCAATAATCAGTAAGCCATAACCCCATGCTGCTACATAGGCAATATTATTTGAAACAAAAACAGAGGATGTATAACCAGGTGTATTATAATAGCCAAGCAGAAATGGATTTTGAGGATTAGAAACATCTATAATCCGTAAAACAGAACCCCAATATTCTGCTACATAGGCAATATTATTAGAAACAAAAACAGAGTATGCAGAACCTGGTGTATCATATTCCCCAATTTTATGATAAACAGCACTTAAGGGTAATATACTTATTATCACAATTAAAAATAAAAACATCTTTTTCATCAGATCTCACTCCCAAATTTATTACTTACACTTAAAACTCTTTTCATTTTTTGGCAAGAAAAATAAAAATATTTTCTTAAATGGACAACAAAGATTTTTATCTTCAATCTTTTTAATCAAATTATTGTTACATAGAGTTAGTGCAACTTGACAACGAAATCTGCAAATGAGCAGCTCTTTAGTTAGAAAAGAGGGTTAGTATGGTGTCCTACCAGTATATTAAATATGTATTTGCTGAAATAGTTTTTATTGTGAAGTCTGGATCAGTAAAACCTATTTTTTTACATGCAGCGTTCAGCCAAGTCTTCCAATCATTTGCAACAGCAATATCGTTAGTTGATATGGCTATAAATCCTCTCTTGATCAGCCCAGCAGTTAAACAATCTCGAAACGTTTTTATGTATCCATATATGCGTTCTGCTGTTTTAGAATTGGAGGGCGTTTCGTTCGCTGAATCTTTTGCCTCACCCATAAATAAACTATCACCATCCACATTTAGATATAACACATCTGGTTCCATCCCATTATTAAATTTTACTTTTTTAGTATATCCAATACTATTAGCGTATTGGGTTAGTTCATTTTTAATTCTCTCATGCTCTTGGTCCTCAAGAAGTATTTGCATTAAACTTTTAAATTTCTTTTCCATCGTCTCCTCCTATTTAGTCAATAAAACCATATAACTCATGCTAACTATTTTGTCAATACATTATAAATAGGTACAATATATCTATTTAGTAAAAACAGTAAGATCATCCAAAAAGGTGAGCTGCACAATGTGGAAGTCGAGCTGATCTCGCTTCTCTTTGATGAGATGAGTCCCGCTAATCAGAAGGGCTTTGTGGTCAAAAACGCTTCCAGCTGAAGCTTCGAACACATGATCAACTTCACCAAGTTCAAGATCGAAACCAGCGGTACCCAGTAAAGATTGTTCGTCATACTGATAGAGTCCAACATCCACGATTCGTAGGGAGATTACTACTCCAAGGATGAGATACAGAGAACCTGGGATCACTTCGCCACGCATAGCCTGGTCTGCAATTATTACATCAATCACAACATATAGCCAGTGCCTGAGTTCACCGTATTCGAGAACTACATTCTCAAGATCTCTAACGGGGATCTCTTCCCCAATACCAAGGTGGGAGCTTAGGTCCAGGTCCTGAAGTGCCAAGATTTGGGCAGCGAGCTCTAGCAGAAGGTCGAGAAAGCATGAAAGACCTCTGGACGTTTGACTTGTAGGGAGAAGCAGACGGTCTTTTCAACGTAATCTCCGTCGAGTTCTCAGGGGTACCATCCATAAGAGCCACCTGCTCAAGGATATCCCTCAGTGGTTTAGTGTGTTTCGTCAATTCCGTCATATTGCTCAACCTTAGAATATATGCTCTGTTTTGATAGTCGATAAGCGGAATAATCTCTGATAAATCTTTTAGAAAATTTGGCTATAAACTTAGTGCCACGAGCAGTAAATACTATTACATATCCCTTTTTGAGTAACTTTACCACTTGTTCTGGTGTAGCAACTTGCGTGTTGTCAATGTACGCATCAAAAGAAAAAATAAGCAATAAACAATTCACTCTACTACCAGGAGGAATCGGTGTTCTATCATCAGGTAAGGGCTGGTAGAATTGTACTGGCGTTGGCATTATTGTCACATTGTTGATGTGAAAGTAGATATAACTTAATCGATAATCTATTGATCCAGTATTGACTATACTAATGTTAACATATCTCTCTCGAGTATCCATATCTATGACTAAGCTAATTGTTATCTTAGTTCTTTCTCTTCTGGAGAATATAGCAAACCATAGTGATATCGCTACAGACCCAACAGTGCCTATAGCAATAAACACATTAACAATGAATTGTGCCAACTGGTAGTTCATAACTGCCTCCTAAGTTAAAATGATACTAAATGCATAAATCTAATCATTAAAAAAAGTCAAGTAAGTAATAGTAATGAAAGTGGGTGGTAAAGGCAAAAAGTATCCCCCCTTGACCTTCTTTCCCATAAGATGGACATAATTGTCAACCACAATGGGGGGTATTAGGGGAATAGCTTTGTCTGTATTCAGTTCTATTTGATAGATTTGTTCAGGATTTTGATTATCTCTACCCCTATTGGTTCTATAGGAGTTAAACCATATTTGATAGGAAAAAGTTTTAGCCAGGAGTTCTGTTTCGTTATTTGGTTTTTCCGAAATAAAAAACTCCTCCTCAATAAGATTATGAAAGGACTCTACATCACTATTATAGGTGGGTCTTCGGTAAGGGATAAGTTTATGTCTTGCCTTATATTTTTCTGTTACTATCTTTTCAAAGAGAGTAAGTTTCTGACTATGAGGGTTAGTGAACTCTTTACCATTATCAGTTTGGATAGTAATAGTTTCGGGATTAATACCATAATTATATAGAGAAAAAAGCAAATAATCAATAAAGATAGCAGTAGCAGTAGATGATTTCTCATGACTGTAAGACAGATAGGTAGCTCCAGTTTTATAATCTCTGGCAGTGATAAGATATTCCGGAAAATGGTGTTCCCATCTCCAGATTTCGTATTCCGGAATATCAGTAAGATATTTTATATCTACCTGAAAACGACTAAACACTCTCTTCTGCTTCCTCACTTCTTGCATATTCTTTCCTTTCTTATAAGTTTTCTTTTGGTCTTATTTATTATCTCCAGGTAGGGGATACCCTTTCCCTTTACTAACCAAATAAAAAATATTTTCTTAAATCGACAAAAAAGCTTTTTATCTTCACTCTTTTTAATCAAATTATTATTGCATTAGAGTTAGAGTTACCAAAAGAACTTTTTAATAGATTCTTAGTTAGAGCAAAAGGATTATAGGGGGAACGGGATTATATGTATTTTAAATACAAGCAGAAATAAGAAAAATCTTGACAAGAGGCTGGTTTATGGATTTAAGAAAAGATTATGGCTATTATCGTAAAGAAATTTGGTGGTACTTCTCTGGGAAGTATAGAATTAATTCGCAATATTGCCCACAGGATTGCTCTTGAAGCAGGTAAAGGTGATTCATTGGTTCTGGTTGTTTCAGCAATGGCAAAAACAACAGATGAACTGATAAATCTGGCATATCAAATTAGTGAACATCCTTCCAGAAGAGAATTGGATATGCTACTTACAGCAGGAGAAAGGATAAGTATGTCTCTTCTTTCTTTAGCTTTACAGGAGGAAGGTTATTCCTCCATTTCTTTTACCGGTTCTCAAAGTGGAATTATAACTGATGAAAGGCATGGCAATGCCAGGATTTTGAATGTGAATGCATTCCGAATCAAAGAAGAATTGGATAAAGGTAAGATAGTTATTGTAGCAGGATTTCAAGGAGTTAGCCAAAGCAAAGAAATTACCACTTTAGGAAGAGGCGGTTCTGATACTTCTGCAGTGGCATTAGCCTGTTATCTTCAAGCAAAAAAATGTGAAATCTATACTGATGTTGATGGAGTCTACACAGCTGACCCCAAGATAGTTTCCAATGCAAAATTACTACCTGCTATAGATTATTCCCAGATGCTGGCTTTGAGTTATAATGGCTCTAAAGTTATTCATCCCAGAGCAGTAGAATTTGCCTATAAATATAGTATTCCCGTGGAAATAAAGAGTTCCTTCACTTTTGCACCTGGTACAATGCTTATTCAAGAAGAAAGTTATGAAGAGGAAAAAAATATGGAAGAAAGACATATAACTGCTATAGCGCATAAAGAAAACCTGTTAAGCTATGTAATACCTGAGACAGAGGAAACTATTGATTTATTAAAAATCTGGAACTGGGAGATTTTTAAGTATTTAGCGATAGAGAATCAGTTAGAGTTAATCATTGAAGAGAAATATGATAAAGAAATCCGATATCTTCTATCTCAGAAAGAGATACCTATTCTCAAAACTGAAAATGGAATTGGTTATGTCACTCTGGTTGGTTTAGGAATTAATCTTGATCCAAGTTTTTTAGCAGATACTCTCAAAATTTGCCAACCTTTTCATATTAAACGTATTCAGCATAGTGACAAGACTATAGAAATAATGTTACCCAGCTCTGAAGTTAAAGATTGTGTCAGAACTCTTCATTCTGCCTTTATTGGGAGTGAAAAATGAAATATTTAGTTACCAGCGCTCTACCCTATGCTAATGGAAGATTACATATTGGACATATAGCGGGAGCATATTTACCTGCAGATATCTTTGTTCGCTGGTTAAGATTGCATAAAGAAGATGTAGTTTATATCTGTGGAACAGATGAACATGGAACTCCTATATCTATAGCAGCAGATCAAGAAGGAGTTAGTCCTCAAGAAATAGTGCAACGCTATCACGAATCTATAAAAAATGCTTTTGAGGCACTGGAAATAGAATTTGATAATTTTTCTGGCACTGCACGTCCAGGACATTATAAACTTTCCCAGGAATTCTTTTTAACCTTATATAAAAATGGTCATATATTACCCCGAAAAACCAAACAATTCTATTGTGAGACTGATCATAGATTCCTTCCAGATAGATATGTAGAGGGAATTTGTCCTCGTTGTCATGCTACTGGTGCGAGAGGTGATCAATGCGATGCCTGTGGTCAAATCTATGAGACCACTTCTTTAATAGAACCAAGATGTAAAATCTGTGGAAATACACCTATCATAAAAGAATCTACTCACTGGTATTTACAGTTGAATGATTTTAAAGATCAACTTACAGAGTGGATTAGTAAAAAGGATTACTGGAAGGAAAATGTCCGCAATTTTATGCTGAATCTCCTGGAACAAGGTTTGGTGGAAAGACCTATTACCCGTGATTTGAACTGGGGAGTTCCGGTTCCTTTAGAAGGTGCTGAAGGGAAAGTGCTATATGTATGGTTTGAAGCACCGATTGGATATATATCTTCTACTCAGGAATGGGCAGAAAAAATTGGTGAACCTAATCGTTGGAAAGATTACTGGCTTGATCCTGAAACCAGATTGATACACTTTATCGGAAAAGATAACATAATCTTTCACGCTCTCATTTGGCCTGCTATGCTTATGGGTCAGGATAAAGCTTACTGTCTTCCTTATGATATTCCGGCAAATGAGTTTATGAATCTGGAAGGACAAAAGATTTCTACCAGCAGAAACTGGGCTATTTGGGTGGATGAATTCGTAGAAAAATTTCCGGCAGAATATCTACGCTATTATCTTGCCTGTATAGCACCAGAAAAAAATGATAGTGACTTCTCCTTCTCTGAATTTCAGCAAAAAGTTAATAGAGAATTAAACGATGTTCTAGGCAATCTGGCAAATAGGGTGTTCACT
>JAQVKD010000063.1 GCA_028694805.1 Candidatus Dojkabacteria bacterium | reverse complement strand
CTTTGTACTATAATAATTATTATCTAAATCTTTTTTTAAAAACATGTCTAAAAAAAATATTTTTCTCCTCGTCTCTTTTGTTATCATATTCTCAGTTCTGGCTTTCCTTTTTTTAGGAAATAATAAAAAGACAGACCAGATTGTATATGAGGATACATTGACAATATCTAAAGAATATTTAGCATTAAGATACAAAACAGATAATGTTTTAGTAAATGCAGAGGATTATAAAAGCTACGATGATTGGAATGAACAGATGGCTTCAATTATTCAAGAGTGGAAAACATTAGAGAGTAAAGCATTAAAACTAGAGGAGAATGCAGATGAGATGTCTGAGGAAACAACAGCGTTTAACTTTGTACAGAAGGTATATGCCTATACTTATTCAGAAGTTCAAGCAGTAGTAGAGAAGGCTCCTGCAGGAAGACAGATAAGAACATTGGCTCAACATCTAGGAGTAGATGCGAAAAGAGCTCAGTTAATACTAAATCAATCTCAAGATATGGTAACTAGAGAGGCGTGGGGGGAAGCAGGAGATACTTTTGAGAAGTTGGAAAATCAGGCAATAGTAGTTAAAGATACATGTAAAGTTACTGTTTATGTAGGGGGTCTTGTAGCAACTGGTGGTGCTGTAGGAGCTGTAGCTCAAGTGACTACAGTTGTTGTAGGCGTAGATTTAGCATTGGAGGTAACTGAAGATAGTGCTCAGATAGCTCTTGGTGATAGAAATAAGGTATCTTCCTTTGTCAAGGATGTTAGAACAGTTACAGAACCCATCGCTTCTGTTTTAACTATAACTAATATTCCTAGTAATCTGGGTTCAGCTTATGGTAAGTTTGATTCGGTTATGGTCGGACTAGAGCAATTTAGAGATACTGTTCAGGAGGGAAAAGTTATTGGAATAGATCTTAAAAATTTTGAATACCATCCTCCTTTTCAAGTGATTAAAAACACTCAATATCCTGGAGATATAACCGTTGCCCAAATGGAAATGGCTGAGGTAGAGGAGTGGATAAAGAGTATTAACAAAGATTATGAACCAATGACAAAGGAAGAAGTACAAGAATTCCTAGCGAGCACAAATAAAGAGACTGAACCAACCGAAGCAGTTGCTAAGAAAGAAGTCACTGAAAACGAAAAAGAAAATAATGTTGAGCAAACTGACGGGGAAAAAGACGAAATTAGCGAAAGCCCTAGCAATGAAATTAAACTGATGCCCGTCGAAGAATTTGAAGAACTTTTTAGTGACTTTAAAATTGAAAATATTTCAGAGGTAAAAGAAATTTTTGGTGAGCCAGATGTTGTAAACACTCTTGATGATGGATATGGTAACTATATCTATCATAGACGACTTGTGTATCCAAATGGAAATATTGCCGGAATGATGATTAGATTTCAAGATCAAGATGTAGCTGGATATAGTATTATGATGGAAGAATATCAATAGAGGATTGCATCATCTGGCTAATTATTAATAAAACAAACTTTAGAGACGATTGATTATGGTACATCGTTAAGTGAATCTGTAGAGATAGGCGCTAAATATTTTGATGAACCAGTAAATGAGTGGGATGGTAGTAGTTTAAGACAGGCAAAATAGAGATTAATTAAGGTTTTTACCTTTGCTTCTTTCTCTTTTTAAGGTCAACATGACTTAATTTCCATAAGGGTTTTAAAAGATAGTGTACTGGTCTTGTTGGAACAACTAAATAATGGCGGGATGAATGAGACTCTAAACGACTAGAAATATTATCAAACGACAAAAGGATTTATTAAAATATATTTTCATAATATACGCAAAAGAGTATCCTTTGGAAACAAACCTATCTTAGAATATAAAAACTATTCTTAGTACTACCCCGTTTTTCTAAATAACCCTTTGAAACTAAACTGTCTAAAAGATTAAAAGCCTGTTGTCTGGATATCTTAAGATCTTTAGAAACATCAGAAGAAGTAATCTCTTTGTACTTCCTTATTAGTTCTAAAACATTCTTCTCTCTATTTGTAGGTCGCATATCAAAAGATATACCCTTTAAACCTTCCTCTATCTTTGCTAAAGAGGATTGTAAGGAGTATTTAACACCGTCTGTAAAGTATTCTAACCATTCTGTTTTATCTCCACTATCCGCAGAGTGTAGTGAATCAGAATACATAATTCTATCTATATCATAGTAATCATCCAGTATAAAATACTTATTTATTTCGTACCCTAATTTATCCAAAAGAAGAGTAGTAGTTAATCTGCATACCCTACCATTACCATCTATAAATGGATGTATATATACAAACTCATGATGATATATCCCAGCTTTAAGTATGGGTAATTCTTCAGAGGTATTTGTCCAATCTAATAATTCTTTAAGTAGATCCTCTATCTCTTTTCTTGTATGTTTAGGTGGTTCATGTTTAATAACAATGGTACCATCTTGAGTAGGATTCCCTACTACAACCTTTCTATTCCTAATTTCACCACCGATTTCATTTTCAACACCCTCTAAAAGTTGTTTATGGATTTTAAGTATGGTATCTATATCCAGACTGTTATACGCTTTCCCTATCTGTTTAAGAATATCAAAATAGTTTTTAACTTCTTTTTCATCTCTATTGGCTGGTACTCTACCACCTAATATTAAATTAGTAACTTCCTCTTGAGAGAGTGGGTTACCTTCTATACCGTTAGAAGAGAAAGAGGATTTAACAAGATTATGCTTTTCTAAATTAAGAAGTAACTCTTTAGGAACTACTTGAGATTCTAATTGTCCATAGAGTCTTTCTATGGAGGAGATATTTTTTAAGATTTTTTTACTTAAATTGTACTTAGTATTTAACATAATCTATTATATGGATATGTAAAATAATTGTCAAGTTAATTGACAAGGTATTTGTCAATATGCTCCCATATTTATTCACAAAATATGCAGTACAGAAATAATTAATATTTTTCGTAGAAAAGTTTAATTTTATTATCCATTATTAAAATATATGATGCATAACCATCCATTATCTTTCCTGTATTTACAACTTCTGCTTCTATCACCTAAAACTTTTTATCTTCTAGGCCGATTATCAATAAAGTCACCATTTTACTTTTATTGAAGCTAGTTTGCTCCAAATCTCCTGTTTCTTTTTTCAAATTCTGCAATTGCTTTATCTAGTTGTT
>JAQVKD010000062.1 GCA_028694805.1 Candidatus Dojkabacteria bacterium | reverse complement strand
AGACCATCTATTACAAGAGTCTTGGTCAAAAAGATTAGCTAATGAAATATTTTTTTGAATTAGGAAATTTTAAGGGTTTATCCGAAGCAGAACTCAAAAGGGTTCTAGAAATTTATGGGATTAACACTGATACTGTTAAGAATTTTTCATCCAAAATATTAATTATAGATAGTAAAGATATAGATAATGAGATTGTAGTTAGAGTTTTTAATAGGTTAGGTGGATTTATAAGGGCTGGAGAAATAATTGATGATTTAGATAGTTTTTTAGATCTTGATGCAAAAGAAAAGGTTGTTTTTGGAATTTCATATATAGGGAATAAGGATTTTGATATTGATAAAATACAAAAACTTTCTGTACAGATAAAAAACAATTTTAAGAAAAGAAGTATCTCAAGTAGATATCTTCTTCCTAAAAAATATGAACTTAACTCTGCTCAAGTAACAACAAATTCAATATTAGAAAAAGGTTTTGAATTATGTATTATCGAAAATAAAGATCAACAAATATATGGAAAGACATTAGCTATCCAAGATATAGAGAGTTTTGCACAAAGAGATTACAATAAGCCAAAGATTGATACAAAAATGGGTATGTTACCACCTAAATTAGCTAGAATTATGTGTAATCTATCTGGTTTAAAAGAGGGAACAATATGGGATCCTTTTTGTGGTTCAGGTACGATACCTATGGAGGCATCTATTCTTGGTTATAATATATTAGCCTCAGATATAGATAGAGAAGCTGTTAGTGCAACCAAGTCAAATATAATATGGCTTGGTGAGAATGGATATATATCTGATATTCTTTATGAAGCTTTTCAATTTGATATTACTAGACCAGATCCTAAAATTCTTAATAAATTAAGAAAGACCGATATAGATGCAATTATTTTTGAACCGTATATGGGACCACCACAAACTAAAATTCTGAAGCCTGAAAAAGCAGAAATGTTACTGAGTGATGTAAGAGAGTTACTTTTGAGATTTAGAAAGGTTGTAGATAATTCTTTTAAGGGAAGGGTTATAGTAATGATAATTCCATCATATAAAACATTTAAGGGTTGGAAAACAATTGGTGTTAGAGAGATTTTTGATAAAAGATGGAACATTTTAAACAAAGAATATACCCAAGAAGACTTGAAATGGGAGCGAAATAATAGTATTATCAGCAGAAACATTTTCATTTTAGAAAAAAGGTAATTTGTAATATTTTAAAATATGTCACATGTTGTAGGAGGAGGAACAGTATCAGTATCAGGTAATAGACCTGGGAAGAGATTAGGTGTTAAGAAATTTGCAGAAGAAGTTGTTAAAGCAGGAAATATAATTGTAAAACAAAGAGGATCTATATACCATCCTGGTAAAAATACATATATGTCCAAAGACTATTCTATCCATGCAAAAACTGCTGGTACAGTATCTTTTAGAAGAATGAGTGGGTTTAAAAGAGGTAAGTACTATGTAGATGTGATAGAATCAAAGTAGAATGAATCAACCAAATACTATTCAGATTGAAAGTAAGAATGCATTGCTTGAATTGCTATTAGATAATAGAGAATTTGAGCGTATATATATTGCATCTAATGCTTTTAAGGATACAAAAACACAGGAGATTGTTAAATTAGCAGGTCAGAAACATATACCAATTATTAAAGTTCCAAGAAGAACTCTTGATCGAAAGTCAAAGACATCAAATTCTGAGAGTATTGTTGGAATTTTGGTTTCTCAAAATACTTGGGGATTGAAAGAGTTACTTGATAAGATTTATGAAGAGAAGAAAATTCCTTTCTTTTTAATTTTGGATGAGATTAAATATACTCAAAATATTGCTGCTATAATGCGTACTGCATTTGCTGCAGGTGTAAATGGAATTATAACTCCACCTTCTAATAAGGCTTTAGTTACTGATGAGACCATCAGAATTTCTATGGGGGCTGCAGAAAGAATTCCATTGGTTGAAATGAATTTATATGAAGCTGTAAAGACTTTAAAGGAGGAAGATATAAGAATATATGGTGTACATATGGAAGGTAAACCATATTTTGAAGAGAATTTAAGAGGTCCTATGGCATTTATTTTAGGTGCTGAGGATGTTGGTATTTCTACAGGTATGTTAGAAAGAGTAGACAAAAAAATATCTATTCCTATGAAAGAGGGTATTGGTTCCTTAAACGTTAGTGCCAGTGCAGCTATATTAATGTATGAGAAGTTAAGACAAGAAGTTACTCCTCTTTAAGCTCTGGTATTTTCTCAAATCTTTGAACAATACCATCTAATTCCTCTAGTGTCCTATATCGGATAGTGATCTTTCCCCCCTTACTCATCTTTGTAATCGTTGTACTATATCCCAGCCTTTTTGTTATATCTTCCTCATACCTTTTTGTGTTTTGGTCACTTCTCTTCCATTCTTTTGTAGAATCTAGTTTACCAAACATAATCTTTCTAACTAAAGCTTCAGTTTGTCTTACACTTAATCCTCTTTTAACTATAATATCTGCTGCAGCTATCATAGATGTTTCATCTTTTATTCCAAGTAATGCTCTCGCATGTCCTTCAGATATAGATTCATTAAGAACCAACTCTTTAATCTTCTCTGGTAATCGATATAACCTCATCTTATTAGCAACAGTAACCCTATTCAAACCGACTCTTTTAGATATTTCTTCTTGTGTTAATCCAAATTCCGTACTTAATTGTTTGAAAGAGTAGGATTCTTCTAAAGGATTGAGATCTTCTCTTTGGATGTTTTCGATAAGGGCTAGTTCTAGCATTTCTAATGGAGAGGTTTCTTTTATGACAACAGGTACTGTCTTAAATCCTGCTAATTGTACAGCTCTAAATCTTCTTTCTCCTGCAACTATATTATACTTATCAGAATCTCTATCTTTACTTATAATAAGAGGTTGTATAACACCATGTTCTCTAATAGAGTCTGCTAATTCTATGAGCTTTTCTGGATCAATATGCATTCTAGGTTGGTAGGGATTAGGAACTATTCTTTCTACATCAAAATCCTCTATATATTTTCTAGACATATCACTAATAGGGGAATCAGTATTAATTAATGCTGATAAACCTTTTCCTAATCTTCTTGTTTCTTCTGCCATATTTTTTCGATAATAAGTTATTAAAATCTCTTTATAAACTCCGTTGCTAATTGTTCATATGCATGTGCTCCTGTTGATGATTCATCATATTCAAATATACTTTGGCCATATGATGGAGCTTCAGATAGCCTTACAT
>JAQVKD010000061.1 GCA_028694805.1 Candidatus Dojkabacteria bacterium | reverse complement strand
AGTAATCCAATTGTGAGCAGCTTTTTAATTCTCATTTACTTTTCTTTTAGATATTTATTAACAGCACTATAACTACTTACTATACCTAGTATAGCACCAAACCCAACATGAATTAAGTAATATATGAGAACAAAAAGTATATTAAATCTATTTAAGAATTTTAAGTTAAAATCATTAAGAACTTGAGATATCCAATACCAGTAATCTGTGTTTAAACTAGAATATACTACCAAATACCAAGGAATTATGATCATAGAAGCAGCCATAAATCCTCCTATTATTCCATATAGAGCACCCTCTATTAGAAACGGAGTTTTGATAAATGTATCTGTTCCACCTACAAGGTGCATAATCTTTATTTCTTCCTGGTGTATTTTAATATTTAAACCAATAGTTACTCTAATTAAGAAAAAGGTTATTAGTAGTAAAGAGGCTATTAAAATTCCTCCTCCGATATTAATAATTCTGGATAGTGTTCTTAGATTATCAACAACATCTTTAAAATACATAACGTCATCAATATAGGCATTAGTACTCTTCTCTTGGTTAACAATATCAATAACTTCTATAAGAGCATCTATGGAAACTGCTTTCACTTCTAAACTTGGAGGTAGGGCATCTGCTGTAATAGTTGATATTAGATCTGGATTATCAGCAAAATCCTCTTTATATACCTCTAAAGCATCTTCTTGAGAAATATAGTCAATAGTCTCTACAAGCTCTTCGTCATTTAATTTATCTCTAACTGCAAAAATTTCTTCCTCTGGAGTTTCTTTATCAAAAAATATTATTACCTGTGCTTTCTGTTCATAATATTTAACAGCCTTTCTTCCAATTATTGCCATACTTATAAAAAAGGAAGAGATTGTAAAAACAACAGCTGTTACAAAGACCGCAGAAATAGTAAGAAGCTTATTTTTCTTTGGTTTACTAACTTTTCTTTTTGATGTCATTTGATTTATTACTTAAATAATTTTTAATATATTTCCTTAATTCTTTCACCTCTTTCTTTTTAAGTTTTAAATTCTTTAAGTCACCTTGTGTTAATCCCAAAAGTAGATCAGTACTATATATGGCATTCTTTTCAAATTTCTCAACCAATCCCTTACTAAGTTTTGTAAGTTCTGTTTCCATCTTACTTTTTTCTTCTTTAGGTTGGATATCTTCAATTTGATCTCCCATAGCTTCATTTATTGGTTCTTTTTTCTCTTCAATCTTCTCTGGTTTATTAACTTCCTTTGTTTTTGAACTTTTTGTATCAGAAACTACCTTCCCTTCATCTAAATGAATTTCTCTAGCATTATTTTTCTCTGCTTTAACTAAAATATTATCATGTGTAATAACCATTATCGTTGTTCCAGAATCATTTATTTTCTTTAAAATATCTAAAATCATATATGCATTTTCTTCATCTAGATTTCCTGTGGGTTCATCAGCAAGGAGTAAGCTAGGATTACTAGCTAGAGCTCTAGCTATTGCTCCTCTTTGTTGTTCACCACCGGATAGCTGATCAGGATACAGATTTCTTCTATCTTCTAAACCGACTAATTCTAAAAGGTAGTCAGTTGTATTTTTTATTTCCTGTTCTTTCTTTTGGAGAATTTCTAATGCAAATGCGATATTTTCTGTTAAAGTTCTTGTATTTAGTAATTTCATATCTTGAAATACGACTCCCAATTTCTGTCTATATGAAGGAAGCATCTTATGAGGAATTTTAGGAACCTCTATATCTTCATAGAATATACTTCCTGATGTCGGTAATTCATCCTGAATTAATAGCTTAACTATTGTAGATTTTCCTGCACCAGAAGGGCCTGTTATAAAACAGAATTCTCCTTGCTTTATATCAAAATTAACGTCTTCTAATGCGACTATATTTCCATCGTATTTTTTTGTGACTGTATCAAACCTAACCATGAGCAGTTAATAGGTGTAAAGTTATGTAAGTATATATTACTGTATTCTGAGTTGAGCTTCAACAAATTCATCAAGATTTCCATCAAGGATAGATTCTGGATCGTAGGATTCAATATCTGTTCTTAGATCTTTTACTAATTTATATGGATGTAGTATATAGTTTCTGATCTGATTCCCCCAACTTGCTTGTTTGTAATCTCCTTTAATTTTATCTATTTCTTCGATTCTTTCTTCCTCTAAAATTCTTGCCAATTTTGATTTTAGAATATTCATAGCATTCTCTCTGTTTTGTAATTGACTTCTTTCGGTTGCAGAATGTACCGTAATACCTGTTGGGATATGTGTAATCTGTACTGCAGAGGATGTCTTATTAACCTTTTGTCCTCCAGGTCCACCAGCTTTTACAGCTTTAAACTGAATATCTTTTTCAGGTATCTCTATATCTGTATCTATTTTCTCTATTATTGGTATAACTTCTATGCCAGCAAAAGTTGTTTGTCTTAAACCTTGCGCATTAAATGGTGATATCCGAACTAGTCTGTGTGTACCATGCTCCTTTTTTAACATACCGTACACGTATTCTCCAGATATTTTCATTGTTGCATTTGAAATTCCAGTTTCGCTTCCACTTTCTACTTCTTCTACAGTATATTTCCAATCCTTTTTATCTGCATACATTTGATACATCCTAAGTAACATTGATGCCCAATCATTTGATTCTGTTCCTCCTTGTCCTGCATAGATGCTTAAATACACATCTTTATTATCATATTTCCCAGAAAGAAATTTCAACTTTTCAAAATCTTTTATCTTATTATGAATATCTTCATATTCTTCAATTAAGTCCTCGCTATTTTCTGTTATTTCATACAATTCTATTAGTGATGTAATATCATTTTCTAATTGATCAGATGTATTTATCTCCTTTTTAATACCTTCAATATTTTTCATTACATTCTGAGCATTCTGATTATCAGACCAGAAATTTGGATCTAGTGATTGCTTTTCTAATTCTTTTAATTCTATTTCTTTCTTATCTAAATCCAATGAGAATATTATTGATTCTAAAAGCTCTTTATCATTTTCTAATTCTTTTTTTGTTAAATTTGTCATTGCAATATATTATATACTATGTAACTATATTAGACATATGTTCGGTTTTTTAAACAAACAACAACCAGTAAAAAAGACTGCTGATACACAATTAGATAGGTTAGTAACATTGATAGTTTTGGATGGTTTTGGTGTACATCCAGATGCTAGAGGTAATGCTGTATTAGCAGCGAAGACCCCATTTTTAGATACTGTGTGGACTCATGGAAAGTCTACCCTAATTCATGCAT
>JAQVKD010000060.1 GCA_028694805.1 Candidatus Dojkabacteria bacterium | reverse complement strand
GAAATCTTCTTAAAACAAAACATCTAAATGATTTAAAAACACAAATAGAAGATAATAACGGAATTATAAGATTCTTAATCCACCCATTCTATAGTGATGATACAACCATCAATAAAAAGAAAAGGTTCGTAACAAAAGAATATTTGTCTAACAGAGATAATTTTATAAAGACACACAAAAACAAAGGTCTAATAATATTTCAACCAAAGTATTTATTAGATAGTCTTTGGGACAATTTAGAGGGTTTTCAGTTTGAAGATGTTTATTATGTTACTACTAGGGATTATGAGGCTACACCGATTGAGGGACCTAAAGGTTGGGATGAATTAGTTAAAATATTAAGATTGCTTAATGTACAAGTTGTTGAATTAAGCGGTATGTACCTGGATTTTAGAACACAAAAAGAGTGTATTGATACATTTGATCCCAAATATGATGAATTACACCAAGGACCCAACTTCATCAAGCAAAGAAATAAATACATAGAGAAATTTCCAATTGCAAGAACGTGGATTCAAAAGGGATATGTTCCTAAAGGTTGTGTAGGTTTTGCTGCGATAAGTTTACTGGAAAGAGGTATGGATGTTTGTTTTTCGAATTTGACGACACCTGATACTATCTCAGATATTTAAGGTTTTCTATATTCAAACAGTAATAAAATGGAAAATTTGTTGCATTCCCAGAATTTCCTCTATGACCCTCAGTTCGTTGGTTCTTTGGTAGATATGTCGGATATTACTTTAGATGATACTGTTATTGAAATAGGTCCTGGGAAAGGAATAATAACTGAGCAACTAACACACCGTGCAGGGAAAATTGTCGGGGTGGAATATGATCATGATTTAGCTCAACAGTTGAAACAAAAATTCCTAAATACTTCTAATGTAGATATAGTTGAGGCAGATTTCTTGAAGTGGCCTTTACCTAACTATAAATATAAGGTTTTTTCTAATATTCCATTTGAATATACTAGTCGTATAGTAGAAAAGATTTTGGAAACTCCTAAGGCCCCAGAAGAGGCCTATTTAATAATGCAGGACCTTGCGGCTAAGAGATTTATTGGTAAACCTTTTGGGGAGGATTCTCAGATTTCAATTCTTCTACAACCCTTTTATTCGATGAGTATTCTCTGTGATATAGACAGACGTCAGTATAGACCAATTCCTAGTGTAAATACGGTTCTAGCAAAATTTAAGAAGGCAGAAAAACCTCTTGTAGAATTGAAGGATATGCAAGAATATAGAGATTTTGTGATATATGGTTATAATCAGTGGAAGCCTACTGTTGAAGAAGCATTTAAGGAAGTTTTTTCATATAAACAGATAAAGATTATTTCCAGGAATATAAATATTCGGGGGAGTAAACCTTCGGACTTGCAAGTTAAGGATTGGGTTTCTCTTTTTAAGATTTATCAGAAATATGTTCCTGACCAGAAGAAGACACAGGTGAAAGGATTTGAGAAGATACTTGAAAAGAAACAGAAGAAGATGAAAAAGGAATATAGGACTAGAAGATAGGATTTATGTAGAGTTAAAAATTTTGGGGTGGAAGATTTTAAAGGTTCTGAACGTTTTGAGTATATTAAGGTGTTTGTGTTAGTAAGTATAGGAAAAGTATTAGAAACATATAATAAGCTAAAATCAGATAATATAGTTGGTAATAATATAGAGAGATTAGATTACAAGTTTTAATGGAGGTTATTACATATGGAAGAAAAGATGTGAAATTTTGATATAAAAAGAAAAACCTGGAGATATTAGGTAAGAAGCAAAAACTTGCATACTAAATACCTACTCCAGGTTCCTCTTCCCACCAATTATTCAATAACATCAGCCTCATCAAAATCTATCATACGACAATAGTCAAATTCCCAGAGGTCGTAACATTGACCTGCAGACGAGGATGTGTCACTTAAGGGTGCGCATACAGGTTCATAATCAACTGTACAGACTAAATCTACTGTATCTCCTGCGCGAAGGCCCATTATTTTAAAATCTGTTGTTTTGATTATTATGACATCTTCGATTTTGGCAAATGTTGGTACTGGATCCAATGAGGTAATTCTACCTCTAACCAACCCTTTTCCGTCTTGCCAGATGCTACCACCCATTGAACCGTATCCTCCTGCAACATAGCCACCAAAACTTCCTTGAATTTGAGTATAGTTTGTTAAATCTTGCTCAATTTCTACAGACAGGAAATAAAGGTTTGTATCAACCTTTTTTTTGATCGAGAAACCCTGGTCTGTGTCTTGGAATTCAGTACAGGCAGATAAGGTTAATAAAACAATACAGACTAAAAAAATCTTCTTAAACATTTTTATCCTTTCTTGATTGGTTGGGAAAGAGCGAAAATACGTTAAATAACGTAATCTACAATGATTATATCAAAAAGGGAGTGAAAATACTATAAGTTGAATATGTGGAGCGTTAGTGGACATAATTATAAACGCAGAGCTATCCTATATATTTAATCTTGAGATTGTTCTTAATCAGTTTATATTAAACGAATCCTACTAAAAAGAAAAAAGCACCTCCGGTATAACTATCACTCAAATGAGTAGATATTGTTTTGCCATCAACGGTGCTTTCTCTTACACTGAAATTTGCGATTTGTTTAGTTTATTAACTTCATTTTGGTTTCGGAGCTGACTTCATGATTACTTCAATAACTTTGGGTTCAATTTCATCCCATTTGAAGCATTTCCCTTTCTTAATCCCTAGTGAATATGGATGAACAAACACTTCTGTTACACCAGGAATCTTGAAAAGTCTACGAACAATTGTAGCTCCTTTTCTCCCAACTTCTATCAAATATCCCCCAGTGCTTTCGCGTAGTGGTCGGTAGAAGATTTGAATATGAGATTTGGATATTTCAAAGTTCGTATGGTAATTTCTCATATTTGGATTTGGAACTATTTCAACTTCATATGGTACAGGAGTTGGTTCCTCTATTACCTCTTCTACGGTGGGTTCTACATTTCTTTTAAAAACCTTATTGACTTCATCTAGTATGTTCATTTTTTCCTCTTCATCGCCATCTTTGACAAATCGCTTGTTAAAGTGCAAGATAACAATATTGTATCAGGAATTCAGAAAGGAGTAAATACTATGGGTTGCTGGGGTGGAAGATGGGATTTGAACCCACAACCCTCGGTTCCACAAACCGATGCTCTAACCAGTTGAGCTACATCCACCATAATATATAGTACAAAACAATTATACTATATAAAAACCTAATAATCTAAACTCTCCTTCCCACACATAACAAACTC